>JAISCT010000012.1 GCA_031265355.1 Oscillospiraceae bacterium
ATACCCAAATCCCGATAAACGCCGTGTTTTCACTGCTTTAGCTGCTTTAAGGTGGGTCACCAAATCCCCTTTGTCAATGTCCCCCCCGCTTGTTGTGTTAATAAGTTCGGGAATTATAGGTGACTATTCTCCGATGCGAATGTTCGATGCCATCAAATTGCCTGGTTTAGGGTATGAGTTCCCAATGACCGGCTCTTTTAGACCCGATCCGTTTTATTTTGTTTTGCTTTTTCAAAGCAGATAAATCTCTGTCAATTGTTCTCTCGGTCACGCTGAAAATTGCCGCCATTTCTTCGGAGGTCATGGTATTGTTTTCTTTAATAAGATTCAAAATCCGTTCGCTACGGTTTAATCCGACATCTTTTCCGACATTTAATCCGACATCTTTTCCGACATTTATCCCGTCAACGTCATAATTGACATTATAAATCACCACGCGAAATGATGTATCGGAGTAAAACCGCGGTTCCAAAGCGTCGGTATATCCGGGCAAATTTTTTGTTTCATTCACGATTTTCTGCAAACCGCTTCCACGTCGTTCCATGTATCGCATCCGATGGAACAGATCGGCCAAAATCGGATTGCGGCGTTCAGACTCAATGTTTTTAATATCCTGTTCCTGCACTGCCCGCCCTTTATACATCCCGCCCGGCGAAGTGATCTCCAAGCGGTCATCGTACATATCAATGTGAACCTCCGCGCCCATGACGGCGTGATCGCGGTGGATCAAAGCGTTTACAAGGGCTTCCATCGCCGCCCTGTCCGAATAATCCGGTTTGTCGATACGCCCCCTTGCCGCTTTCGCAAACCTGACCTTAGAATTGATTTTAATAAAATCGCAGCCGTTTTGCAGGAGATAGATCAGATTGCCCTCAAACTCTTTGTCGTCCAACGCGTCGTCAAATATAGAGCCTTTATTGAGTCCGTTCCAGCGGGTGCAGAACACGCGGGAATTATAGACGATATGCTGATCGGTCAAAAGGGAACCGGCGCGGGTCAAATATCCATTATCGGTTTCAAGACCAAAGGAGATATAATTGCGCTGTTCCCACGTGATTTTTGTTCGCTCACGATACGTTGCTTCCAACAGCGTAAAGCTGTAATCCTCCCGCCTGTACTCCGTGGCAAGCGTGTCATAGGTGCGATTTGTGCCTTTCAAAATAAGTTCGTTCAACATATAATCCGGCGCGGGGACGCTTTCGCTGCCCATACGGATATACGCCTCTCTGATGCCGTCAAAAGCATAGTAATACGGCGTGTTTCGCCCTGAATGCACGACAAGTGCAAGAATGGTTTTTCCGTTTTCGTCATACGGAGTCATAATAAAATCGGGAACAGGCGAAATACGTTCTTTAATCCTCGCGCTGATAAATTCGACGTCCGATTGCGGAGCGGTCAGGCCGATCACTGTATTATCGTTGGCAACGCCAAAAAACATTGTCCCGCCGATACCGTTGGCAAAGGCGCTTACGCTTTTCAGCCAGCTTTTAGGCTTTCTCTTTTCCAATTCTCTTTTGAAGTCACACTCGGTGGTCTCGACAATCAAGCGTTGCAGCATGGCGTTCCCCCCTAACAATTCAATTGACATATTTATTTTATCACATTGTTCGTAAAAATGACAGTTTTTTCTTGGGTGCGGCCATTGTGCGTTGCATAACCCCGAAACACAAAAAACCATCTATCGACGAATATAATTCTGCCAATAAATGGTTAATATGTCTGGTGCCGCTGGTGGGACTTGAACCCACACCCTGTTACCAGGAACGGATTTTGAGTCCGTCACGTCTGCCATTCCATCACAGCGGCGTATTAAGCTCCAATATTTGCCATTCTTCCTACCCGTCCCACCCTCGCGAGCAGCGCCGTGCGGGGCGGCGGAATTTGGATTTCATTATACTACACGGCCGATGATTTGTAAATGGGTGTTGCAAATAACTTCTGCCGATCCCGTCTGTCGGTCGGTTCCGTGCCGGGGGATGGCATTTTTTCGCGGGCGGCGCCGGGCTTGTGCGCACTCGTAACTCAGCACTTAGCACTCAGCACTCCGCACTATCGACGGCGCCTCTTCGCGGGCGCGCCGGTCTTGTGCGGCGGGGCAAAGCTTGGTACAATGAAAGGGAAATCTTCCGTGTGAGGAGGGACGCCGTTGCGACTGGACAAACTGCTCTGCGACGCCGGGTGGGGCAGCCGGCGGGAGGTGCGCCGCGCCGTCGCCCAGGGGCGCGTGACTGTGGACGGCAAGGCCGTCGTCTCCGCGGGGGCCCAGATCGATCCGGCCCGGACCGTGTGCATCGACGGTCAGGACGCCGACTACCGCCCACACGACTATCTGATGCTGCACAAGCCCGCCGGCGTCGTGTCGGCCACGGAGGACCCACGCCTTCCCACCGTCATTGGCCTGCTGCCGCCGCGTTACCGGCGGCGCGGCCTGTTCCCGGTCGGGCGGCTGGACCGAGACACCACAGGACTGTTGCTGCTCACAAACGACGGCGCTTTTGCGCACGCGCTCATGGCGCCGGGCCGTCATGTCGATAAAGTGTATGAGGTCCTTGTCGAGGGCCCCCTAGCGGAGGCGGATCGGGCTGCCTTTGCGACGGGACTCGCGCTGCGCAGCGGAGAGATCTTTGCCCCGGCGGAGCTCGCGATTGTGTCTTCGAGCGCCCTGTCTTTGGCGCGGCTGACACTGCGAGAAGGGCGCCACCATCAGATCAAACGCATGATGGCGGCCCGCGGGCACGAGGTGCGGGCCCTCAAGCGGATCTCCATCGCCCGATTGACGCTGGACGAGGCGCTGCCACCCGGCGCTTGGCGGCGTCTGTCCGATGAGGAGACGGCTCTCCTGCGGAGTCCGTCCGCCCCGCCGCCGTCCCGCTAGCGGCGGTGGCCGCGACACTTTGTACAAAGTGGAAGAAAACCTTTGTGGATTCCCACCATGTACGCGAAGAGGAAATTATGCTATGATTGAAAATGGGATAGGTTTTGGCCGGCGGCCACCTCACCGCCTGCTTTGTCCCAGTTTTCACGGCCCCACCGTCCGGACGCGCCGCGCCGCCTCGTACAGGCCGCCGGCTGTCGGGGCGGCCTTATAGAAAGCGGGGGAGATTTTTTATGGCCAGCATCACACTGAAAAATCTTTACAAACGCCATCCGGGCGGCGTCACGGCGGTGTCGGGTCTCAGTTTGGAGATCCCGGACGGATCGTTTTTCGTGTTGGCCGGGCCGGCCCGTTGCGGGCTGTCCTCGGTGCTCCGCCTGGTAGCCGGCCTTGAGGCGCCCAGCGAGGGCGGCGTCTCTCTGGGCGGGGTACCCGCTCACGGCCGGACGCCGCGGGAGCGCGGCATCGCCTTGGTGTCCCGCCACGGCGCGCCCTACCCGGCGATGACCGTGTTTGACAACCTGGTTTTCGGGCTCAAACTGGGGCGCGGAGTGTCTGCGACGGAGATCCGCGCCCGTGTGGCCTCCGTGGCCGATCTCCTTGGGCTCGGCGGCGTGTTGTCGCAAAGGCCCGCCGCGCTCACCGACAGCGAGCGCTGGCGGCTCTCTCTCGGCCGCGCGGCCATGCGGCGCCCCCGCGTCTATCTGTTCGACGACCCGCTCTCCGGTTTCGAGGCCAACGCCCGGGCGGAGCGGCGTGCGGAACTGGTTGCGCTGCACAAACAGACGGCGACGACATTCCTCTTTGCGACCCACGACCAGGCGGAGGCCATGGAGTTGGGCGAGCGCATCGCCGTACTGAAGAGCGGCCTGCTCCAGCAGGTCGCCGCGCCGCAAAGTCTGTACGACCGCCCGGCCAACCTGCTGGTGGCCGAGTTTTTTGGCTGGCCCCCCATGAACCTGATCGAAGCCGCTGTGCTGAGCCGTGACGGCGCGGCCTATCTGCGCTTCGGCGCCTGCCAGTGCCCGTTGCCGGAGGACCGGGCCACCCGGCCGGAGGTGTTGGCCTATGTCGACCGGAACGTCATCATAGGGATCCGTCCCGAGGACCTGCACGACGACATGGATCGCTTCCCCGTGTCTCAGACAGTGATGGACGTCACGAGCATCGAGGTGGCGGGCCTCGAAACCCACCTGGGTCTCACGGGTGGGGACTACGACGTCACGGCCCGCCTGTCGCACCGCCCGGCCGTAAAGTCCGGAGATCCGTTCCGTATCGCGTTCGACCCCCGTAAGATCCATCTGTTCGACAAGGACACCGGCCGGTCGGTTCTGACGCCCTTCTGAATCGTACCGCCCGCCTGATTCAAATGTTAAAAATCACAATTTTGGGAACAAGCCGGCTTTCTGCGTGCAGGGACCGCACAGATGGAATTTTTGTCATGACTCCTGTTCTCCCCGACGGGGACTCTCCGGGCCGCCGGCCGGTTTTGTCACTTGTTGATACAGCCGGCCGGCGGTTTTGACAGCGTGCGTACGGTCGATTTTCCGGTCTCGAACAAGCCGATGGCCGCGCCGCATACAAAGGCGGCGTTCAAAAGTTCCAGCAGGATATCCCGGAAGTCCGGCGGGTTCGGGAGCACTTTGCAGACGGCGACCATCGCCAGCGCCGCGCCCAGGGAGATCCATTTGGGGTCCATTTTGATGAATTGTTTGAGGATTTGGGTGAGCATGGTGACGGCCGCCACCATGCCCGCGAAAGTGCCCAGGTAATCCAGCGTGACAAACTCGTTCATAGCCGACTCCCTTCGTGCGCCCGATGAGGACAGATGTGGCCGCCGCTCACGGTGGCAGGCGAGACGTTAGTACCTCGTTGCCGCGAAGCGGCAACAAAAAACAAGAATTTGGGTTGTGGGTTGCAGGTGAAACCCACGTTAGACATATGGAGTATCCTATGCGGTTGACGCATAAAAAAGACGCCGGACGACCGGCGCAGAGATTTTACAATTAATGGAAATCTGTCAGTTTGTCCATTGGCTGTGGATGATGGCCACGACTTTGTACGCGCCGCGGACGTTTTCAAACACGATCTTCAGGCTGCTCCAATCAAGGCCCTCCTGGGCCGGGTCCAGCATGGAGATGTTGAGCTCGACAAAACGGGCTTCCGGGAAGGCTTCGGCCACATTTTCGGTGGCGTTGCCCGTCTTGATCAGTGTGTTGACGCCGACGACGGAAGCCTGGGTGTAGTCCCGGTTGTTCAAATAACGACGGAAGAAATCGACGGGCGTGCTCTGGATGGGCGCGCCCTCGCCGTCCGTCACACCCCAGATGTACACATTTTTGTCGGATGCGAACCGGCGCACCTCGGCGGCGGTGAAAAGCAGATTTCTCTCCGGCAGCACCGTGGAGTAGGGGACAAACAAGATACCCTTCTCCGGGTGAACCCAGTCTGCCAGTTTGGCGAAGTCCTCCTGCTTGAGACAGTTCACCACGGTGAACGCGTTTTCCACCAGCGCGGCGCTCGACGTCGACACATCGGCCGGTTTTTCCGGCCAGAGAACGGGACGCAGTGTCGTCACAGCGCCGGCGCCCAGCAAGCAGCCCGCCAGAAAGACGGCTGCCAGAAGGCCCGGGGCGCGGTGGCGCGCAATCTGTGTTTTTGAGGCGTGTACGGGTGGCATAGGGCCTCACCTCCAGGTGCGGTCGGAAACCTCACCGTTCCAACGACTCCAGTATAACGCATTTAAAACACAATTTCAACAAGAGAATATTCCCTATTCGTTGCTGTTTTGGTGATATTTTACAGATATATCCAACAATAAGAGGGAATTTCGTCGAAATTTGGGGAACATTTTATGTAATTTATAAAAATATCAAGTTTTTTATCCGCACACAGGCGCGGGCCGGCGCATTTTGGCACGAAGAATAGGCGCTATTGCAGCGATGCGTCGCAGTAGGCGCAGAAGCCCTCTTTTTCGAGAGGCGGCAGGTAAGGTTCCCGCGCCGTGATGCAGTGGGGGTTTGCGCACAGCCGGGCGCCGTCGTAATAGGCGATGTCCGGCAGCGTGCGTGCGGGGTCGGAAAGCAGGTCGAGCAGCAGGGCCATCCGAATGTACATGCCGAACCGCGCCTGTTCGAAGTAGACAGCCCGGGGGTCGCCGTCCACGTCCGGGTGAATCTCATCCACCCGGGGCAGCGGATGCATGACCAGCAGGTCCGGCCGCGCGGCCCGCATCTTGGAGGCCGTGAGAATATAGACGCCCCGGTGCTTTTCATATTCCAGCGGATCCGAGAACCGCTCCCGCTGGATCCGCGTCATATACAAAACGTCGAGCTGCGACATCGTCGCGTCCAGTCCGGTCACCTCCACATAGCGCTGACCGTTTTCATGCAGGAAGGCGCGGAGGTAGTCCGGGATGGCCAGCGCGCGGGGGGAGATCAGGTAAAAGCTGACGCCGGGGAAGCGGCTGAGCGCGCGGATCAGCGAGTGAACCGTACGGCCGTGTTTTAGGTCCCCGCAAAAGCCGATGTTCAACCCGTCGATACCGCCGCGCAGCCGGGTGACGGTGGCGAGATCTGTCAAAGTCTGCGTGGGGTGCATGTGTCCGCCGTCGCCGGCGTTGATGACCGGGGTGCGGGCGTAAAGCGACGCGGCCAGCGCGGCGCCTTCGCAGGGGTGGCGCAGCACAATCACGTCGGCGTAGCCGGAACACATGATGATGGTGTCTTTCAGCGATTCCCCTTTTGACACCGAGGTGCTGCCCGGCTCGCTCATCGCGAACACGCTGCCGCCCAGCCGGTGCATGGCCACCTGAAACGAGAAACTCGTGCGGGTGGAGGGCTCGTAAAAGAGCGCGCCCAGCACATGGCCGCGCGCGCGTTCGCGGTAGTCGGCCGGACGGCGGAGAATCTCGTCAAACTGTCGGTAGAGCGCCGCCCACTCCGCCAACGTCAGGTCGGAGAAATCGATAAAGTGCCGCATGTGCTCACGTCCCCCGGCAAATTCTTTCCGACCCAGTATATCACACCGCGGAGGCGCTGACAATCAAAACCCGGCGACGATGGGCTCGGGACGATGGGTTCGGAAAGATTGGTGAAATGGTTTTTTAGCGCTTGCCTCACGACCTGCGGCGCGGATACGGCTTGTCAACCGCCGGCATTTGCGGTATGATAAAGCGGTATGATAAATGGGAGTGTTTTTCCCGCTTCGGGTCGCGCGCCGGGCGCACCCGGGGGCGGGGTGGGGAGCGGATCTTTTCATGGTTGACGTCGCGGTGCTCATCCCCTGCCACAACGAGGAACAGACGATCGGCCGGGTGATCGACGACTTCCGCCGGGTGCTGCCGGAGGCCGCCGTCTTTGTGTGCGACAACCGGTCGACGGACCGCACGGCCGAGACGGCGGCGGCCCACGGCGCGCATGTGCTGCGGGAGATGCGCCAGGGCAAGGGATTTGCGATGCGCCGGCTGTTTGATGCGGTGGAGGCCGCCGCCTACTTGATGGTGGACGGTGACTGCACCTACCCCGCCGACGCCGCGGAAGTCCTGCTGCAGCCGGTGCTCGCCGGCGAGGCCGACATGGCGGTGGGCGACCGGATCTCGGGCGGCGCGTACGCCCGGGAGAACCGGCGCGCCTTTCACGGCGCCGGCAACAGGCTGGTGCGCGCGCTGGTCAACCGGCTGTACGGCGTGCGTCTGCACGACATCATGAGCGGGTACCGCGCGTTGAGCCGCCGGTTCGTCAAGACACTGCCGGTCATCAGCCCCGGCTTTGAGATAGAGACAGAGATGACGTTGCACGCGCTGGCCTATCACCTGCCCGTGTGCGAGTGCCCCGTGGCGTACCGCGACCGTCCGGTCGGCAGTCGTTCCAAGCTGAACACGCTGAGCGACGGCTTCCGGGTGATGCGAATGATCCTCGCGGTGTTCAAGGACTACAGGCCGATGGTCTTCTGCGCACTGCTGGGCGCGCTGTGCATGCTGGCCGGGCTGCTCACCGGGCTGCCGGTCGTCGTCGAATACATCCGGACCGCGCTGGTCTCGAAGATCCCCTCCGCGATTTTGGCGGTGGGGCTCATTGTCAGCGCGCTGCTCTGTTTTGCCTGCGGCCTCATTCTGGATACGATCGGGCGGCATGCGCGCCGGCAGCATATCCTGCTGTGCCGGTTGCTGGAGCACGTCTGGGCTCTGGAGAAGGAGGAGTGACCATGTCCGCCCCGCCACACGCGCGCTGGGCCCGTGTCCGCGCCGCCGTCAAGACGGATGCGCGCGCCCGCAAACGGGTGTTCGTTCTCGCGGCCCTGCTCGCGGCCGCGTTTTGTATCTGCCTGCCCGTCAACGACGTGTACGGGCGGGGGCTTTTGCCCCCCTACCGGCCGACGGCGGCGCTGATCCTCGGGTTCCTGCTGGGCTGCCCCGCCTTTTACGTCCTGCTCACCGCCCTGCGCGGCCGCGCCGCGCGGTTCCCGGACGCGCAGGCCGGACCGGCCGGGCTGCGGCCGGCCTGGAGGCGATGGCTGTGCTATGGCGCCGCGCCCGTGCTCGCCTGTGTGCTGTCCGCCCGCGCGCTCTACCCCGGCATCTTTACGACGGACTCGCTCTCTCAGCTGCGGCAGGTCATGGGGTTGGAGCCGCTGTACGACTGGCACCCCGTCGGGCACACCCTCCTCTTCTATGGCATCCCCTATTCTCTCACCGGCGCTCTCTTTTCGGTGACGCTCACCCAGCTCGCGCTGTACGCCTTCACATGGGCGTTCCTGTTCTCCGAGCTGGAGGGGATGGGCCTGCGCCGCCGATACTTGCTGCCGGTGAACATCGCGGTCGCCTTCATCCCGACCAATTTGTTTTTGTCGATCGCGCTCTGGAAGGACATCCCGTTTGCCTGTGCGTCTGTTCTGGCCACGGCACTGCTCATCCGGGTCCACCGGAGCGGGGGACAGGCCCTGCACCGCCGGCCGGTCGCGGTGGGGTTGGGCGTCACGCTGGGACTGATGGCCGTGCTGCGCCACAACGGTCCGTTTGTGGTGCCTTTTCTCCTCCTCGCGCTGCTGCTTGTCCACCGCCGCCACCTCCGGTATGCCGTGCTCTCCGCCGGCGTCGCGCTCGCGCTGCTGGCCGGCGTGCGCGTTGTGGGGTTCGGAGTGCTGCACGCCAAACCAAACAACCCGGCGGTGAGCTTTCGTTGGTTCACGCAGATCGCGGGTGGCATCCTGACGCAGGACGGGCAGATCACCGACGGAGAGAAGGCCGTCATGGAAAAAATCCTGCCGCTTGCCGACTGGCGGGCCCGTTACAACCCTTACTCGAACGACCCGCTGATGAGCACGCCCGGCGTGCGCGTGTGGGACAATCTGGAGGCTCACCGGGGGGAGATGGCGCACGCCGCCGCCGCGATGGCCTTGCGCAACCCGGTCAAGGCGTTGCGCGCCGAGATGGATATCACCGAGGTCACTTGGCGCATCCTGCCGCTGGGGCCGGTGAATGTCACATCCTATCAGAACCGCCTGGACGACTTCGATCTGCAAATTCGGGAGACGCCGCGCTTTTTGATGCTGAAAAATGCGATGGAGACGGTCTACCAGGACCCGCTGTGGCAGGTGCTGTTTTGCCGGCTGGGGCTGTACTTTTTCCTCACGCTCTGCCTGCTCACGCTGTCCCTGGCGCGGCGTGACGGCGGCGGTTGGCTGTGTTTTCTGCCGGTGTTGCTCAATGTGGCGAGTCTGTGGATCTCCATGCCGTCGCAGGACTACCGCTACGCCTACTCCCTCGTCTTCGCCTTCCCGCTGCTGGCACTCTGGAGTTTTGCGCCGGTGATCCCACACCGAAAAGGGAAGAAAAAAGGATAAACGCAAAGTGTTGCGTTTGCCCTCTGGAGTTTTGCGCCGGTGATTCCACACCGAAGGGGATGAAAGAGGTGACGCGCGGCGTCGCGGCGTAAGAAAAGGACCGGCGTGTGCCGGCCCGGGGTGGTGTCGCGCCGCCGTTTTTGCAACCGGCGGCGCGGCGTGTCAGAATGCCTCGCCCTTGTCGGAATCCGGTTCGTCGTCCTCGTCCGCGCCGAAGTCGTCCGCCGGGGCGTCGGGGTTGTCCCGCAGCCGCCCCTGACGCTTGAACAGCAGCTCCCGGAACACTTCAAACTGCTGTTGCAGTACATCCATATAACGAATCACAAGCAGCGCCGCCGCCGCGGCCGAGGCGACAAACAGGAACAGGGCAACCAGGATTTTGATGGGATGTTTCATGGGAGTGCCTCCTTCTGTAATCTCGGGCCATGCCACGCAGTGCGGCCGAGCGCCGCGTTGCGCGGTGTTGTCCTTGTGTGGTGGAGCGTATCAAACGGGCGGGCGGTTCGCCGCGCGCCGTCGTTCGATGACAGTTTCTCCGCTTCTATTGTATACCATCCGCGCGGGGTTGGCAATTCCCATTTGGGCGCCGCTAAAAACTTCGTGCGCCGCGCCGGCGTTTTTGTTTCGTGTCGCACGTTTATCATAGGCCGTTTTGGCGTATAGTGATCTTATAGACTCCCTCCCCCCGACCCGCCTGTGCGGCGGGGAGAAGAAAAGGAAGGGCTTTTCGTATGGTTCTCAGTGCATCCGGGGGCGCGGCGCAGCCGGCTTCCTATCTCAAACCGGGGCGGCGCGTTCATCTGATCGGCGTCGGCGGCGTGTCCATGTGCGCGCTGGCCGAGGTGCTGGCGGCGCGGGGCCTGGCTGTGACCGGCTCCGATCTGCAGGAGAGCGCCGCGACAAAGCGCCTGCGGACACGGGGTGTGCCCGTGTTCATCGGCCACGCCGCCGGGCATGTGCGGGGGGCGGAAAGCATCATCCGCACCGCCGCCGCCCGGGACGACAACGTTGAAGTGGCGGAGGCTCGCCGGCTCGGTCTGCCGGTATTTGCGCGCGCGCAGATCTGGGGCTTTTTGATGCGGGGGTGCCATACGGCGCTGTGCATCGCCGGGACGCATGGCAAGACCACCGCCACCTCGATGGCCACTCACGTGGCGCTGGAGGGCGGTCTCGACCCCACCGTGATGATCGGGGGTACGCTGCCGCTGCTTGGCGCGGGGCACCGGGTGGGTGCGGGCGACGCGATCATCCTGGAGGCCTGCGAGTACTGTGACTCATTTTTGCACTTCTCCCCGACTCTCGCCGTCGTCCTCAACGTCGAGGCCGACCACCTGGACTACTTTACGAATCTGGACGCCATTGTCGACTCTTTCCGGCGTTTTGTGCTGCGAGTACCGCCCGAGACGGGCCTTGTGCTGCTGTGCGCGGACGACCCGGGCGCGATGCGTCTGGCGGAGGACTTGCCCCGGCGCGTGCGCACGTTCGGCGTCTCGCCTTCGGCGGATGTGCGAGCGACGGATCTGCACTGGGCGCAGGGCTGCGCCGCCTTCACCGTGACGGTCGGGGGCGCGGTCTATGCGTCGGTCGCGCTGCAGGTGCCGGGTGCGCACAACGTGACCAACGCGCTGGCGGCGGCGGCGGCGGCGCACTGTCTGGGGCTCCCGGGCGAGGCGGTGACCCGGGGGCTGGGTGCGTTTCGCGGCGCGGCCCGTCGTTTTCAGACAAAGGGGATGTTCCGCGGTGCGCGTGTCGTGGACGACTACGCGCACCACCCCACCGAGATCGCCGCGACGCTGGCCGCGGCCCGCGCGATGGGGTTTGCGCGGATTCTCTGCGCCTTTCAGCCGCATACCTATACGCGTACGGCGGCGCTCTTTGACGATTTTGTGTCGGCCCTGCGGGGCGCCGATCTCATCTTTCTCTCGGAGATTTACGCCGCGCGGGAGCAAAACGTGATGGGCCTTTCCGCCGCGACGCTGGCCTCGGCGCTGCCGGGCGCCCGTTTCTTCCCAGCGCTGGCGGACATCGCGCCGGCGCTGGCCGCCGAGGCCCGGCCGGGCGATCTGATCCTGACGATGGGCGCCGGCGACATCTGGCGCGTCGGCGAGGACCTGCTGGCCCGGTCCGACGCGTAGGGCTGAAGACCATTTTGTTGAAAAAATTAGAAAAGATTCCCTATCTTTGCCGAAATGGGCGGATAGGGACTCTTTTTATGTCACAATCCGCTAAAGATGTATGTGGATTTTGACGATATAAAGCATAGGAAGGCGGAGACGATGACAACTGAGAATTGACATTTGATTGACAAATTGTCAGACAGTCCCCGGGCATCTGGGGATGCGCCCGTCCCGCCATTGACATAGAGGCCCCCGCGCCCTGCGGGAACACGGCGGAGTTCCTCAGCCACCGGCAGGCAGAGGTTCCGCACCCCGCGGGGCGCGGCAGACAGGTACGATAAGACGTCGTACCGGAACTTTCAAGGAGGAAAGACAATGCGAATCCAAAACAACATCATGGCGCTGAACACCCACCGGCAACTTGCGGTGAACAACCTGAACCAATCCAAGTCCACAGAGAAGCTCTCGTCCGGCTACCGCATCAACCGCGCGGCGGACGACGCGTCGGGGCTGTCCATCAGCGAGAAGATGCGAGCGCAGATCCGCGGCCTGAACCAGGCCTCAGCCAACGCGCAGGATGGCATCAGTTTGATCCAGGCGGCCGAGGGTGCCTTGCAGGAGACCCACAGCATCCTGCAGAGAATGCGTGAACTGGCCGTCAAAGCGGCGAATGACACGAACGAGACACTGGACCGCGACGCGATCGCGGCGGAGATTAGCCAGCTCACCTCCGAGGTAGACCGTATCGCCAATACCACCGAGTTCAACAAAAAGACCCTGCTCGACGGTTCGCTGAACAACGCCGCGTTCGCCAAGGTCAATACGGGCGTCGGCGTCAGCTCAGCCACACCCACCGCCAACGCGATTTCGGGCACTTACGTGATCACAAGTTCCGCAGTTGCCACACGTGCGGTAGGAACCTATACGGCCAACTATACGGATCTCGGAAATCTCACCGAGGCTGGCGACAACCTTAAATTCGATTTCTCTAACATGGGCATCACAACACCGCTGATCCTTGACGGTAATGAAATCGTTAATAGCGGTGCTAATGACGCCGAACGAAACACCTATATCGCCTCTCGCATTGCTTCTCATATTAACGGTTACAGTGGCTCCCTGTACACAGCCCAGAGCACGAGTGGAGCTGTCTCCTTCACCGCCAAAGACGCAGGCGAGCAATCTGCTGCGGCGAGCATCGCGGTTATCCCCACTAATACCGGTAGCGCCATCAGCGGCGCTTGGGAAGAAACGAGCGTTCCCTCGCAGGGTACCGACGCGACACTGGTGGTTTCGGGCACGGACAAAGATGGTGCTGCGATCTCTGGTCTTGTCACAGCGCCCGTCATCAGTACCGACTATGACAAGAAGAACGGCGTTCTGTCTATCAAGGATGCCTCCAATACCCTTCTCACTGTGACTCTCAGTGACTGGTCCCGCTCCATTGCTCAATCGGTCACGGTAGACACTGGCAGTCCGTTGACATTGCAAGTCGGCGCGAATTCCGGCACCACGCAGACCATCTCCGTTGGGATTGAAAATCTGAGTGCCGTCGGTCTGGGGGTCAACGCCCTGAATGTGTCCAGCCACAAGAGCGCACAGGCGGCCATCGACTCCATTGAGTCGGCCATCAACAAAGTCTCTGATCAACGCGGCGCGCTCGGCGCGGTGCAGAACCGGTTGGAGCACACGGTGGCGAACCTCGATACGGTGAGTGAGAACCTGACCTCGGCGGAGAGCCGTATCCGCGACGTCGATATGGCGAAGGAAATGATGAACTTCACGAAGAACAACATCCTCCAGCAGGCCGCCACGGCCATGCTGGCCCAGGCCAATCAAGCCCCGCAGACCGTGCTGCAGCTCCTGCGGTAACGCAGACAAATATGATTTCTACCTCTTGTTTACCCCAACAAAAAACAGCGCCCGCATGGGCGCTGTTTTTTGTCTCTGGGTGTGCCCGGCATAGGCGATAGCTTGGCAGTGAACGTCCGCTATATGAGCATCCACAAATGGTGAACATATTCAGGGCAAACACATAGCCTCTGCCGTGTTGTCATTGTTCGGTTTCACCGAGCAGGGCGCGGAACCGCACTATCTCCGCAGCTATGTGCGATGGAAAGGTGAGCTCGTCCCGTTGTTTTCACGCTACACTTCGAGAACCTCACAAAACATCTTGCAATCTGACGTGAACGCGAATATAATATTATCATTGTTCTGATTGGAAAGCAAAGGCACGAATGCCAATGGAGATACCCGTCGATGAAAGAGGGTTTCGTGACAGTACATGAGATAGCAACCCGCTGGAACATCTCCATCCGGCAGGTACAGAAGCGAGGACAAGGTTCCCAACACTTTCTGTTTTGGGAACGTGTAGGCAATCCCGAAAGATTCCGCAAAGCCGACGCGTACCGGCAAGTTGAAACCAGGACGCAAAACCAAAGAGACGCGACCGCAAGACGCGGGGAGGGATAATCATGATTTTGTCTTTGATGGCCGAGGCCACCGAGTGTGACTTCAAGAGCGCGTTGGAGCGCGAAAAACCGGTTAGCTGGCTCAAGAGCATCAGCGCATTTGCCAATGGCGTGGGCGGTACGCTTTTTTTCGGCGTGAACAATGACGGCAGTATCGTCGGACTTTCCAATGCGCAATCTGATGCCGAGTTCATCAGCAACAGGATTAAAGAGCGTATCGCCCCTGTCCCCGATTTTGTCTTGACGCCATGTACTGAAAACGGCAAATGTCTTCTTGCTCTCGTCGTCAAAACCGGGCGGCACGCTCCCTACTACTATACCACGGACGGTGTAAAGCGAGCCTATGTACGCATCGGTAACGAGAGTGTTCCTGCGCCGGATTATGTTCTCAATGAACTGATACTCAAAGGCAGCAATCGCACCAACGATACGATTGCTACGGACAAACGGAAAGACGACTATAGCTTTACCCTGTTAGAAGCGACCTATCTTCAGCGAGCGAAACTGCGTTTTGAACCGACCGATTATGCCTCCTTTGGACTGGAATGCGCAGACGGATTTTTGACCAGAGCCGGGACACTCCTGACCGACCAGCACATTGTCTACAACTCGCGGATGTTCTGCACAAGATGGAGCGGTCTTACTATGGGTTCCATTTTCGACGACGCATTAGACGATAGGGAGTTCGAGGGCAATCTGATTTACCTCCTGGACAGAGGCTTGGACTTCGTAAAAGCTAACACAAAGGTGCGGTTTGTAAAAGAAGCCACGGAGCGCATTGACAAACCGGACTATGCGGAGCGCGCCGTGACCGAGGTTTTGGTCAATGCCTTAATCCACCGCGATTACCTGATACAGGGCAGTGAGATTCATATAGATATCTACGATGATCGTCTGGAGGTAAGCTCACCGGGTGGAATGTATAGTGGACAAATCGTGCAGGAACAGGATATTGAAACCATTAAATCTGAACGCCGCAACCCAATTATCGCCGACTTGTTTCACCGCATAAAATATATGGAACGGCGCGGGAGCGGTTTGAAGAAAATTATCGGCGAGACGAAGAAGCTGTCGGGGTACATAGATGTGTTCAGTCCGGAGTTTTTCTCTACGGTCTCGTCTTTTACCGTCAGATTAAAAAATGTGAATTACAATACTGAAAAACAAATTAAAGCTGTTGGCGACTTCGGAAAAGACTTCGGAAAAGACTTCGGAAAAGACTTCGGAAAAGACTTCGGAATAACCGAGCTACAACTGAATATCCTACGCTTGCTTGCCACAAATCCCAATGCTACCGCACAAACGGTAGCTGATGCGCTTGGTATGACGAGGCGTAATATAGAGAACCATATCAGCCGTTTGAAAAAAATCGGCCTGCTCGAACGTGAAGGCGGCCGTAAAAATGGTCGTTGGATTGTAAGACAACCTGAATGAAATCATGATTGCATGGACTGGTTGAACAATCCGAAGAAGTGGGTGACATGTTCGATGTAACCGTCTCCGGCGATACTGTTTCTTGGTGTGGGCGTGCAGAGCAAAGCATTCTCCGCCTCCGCGAGTGGCATCGTAGCCAGCACCACGGAGACCGATACAGCGTCCGCTTTGCCGTTCAAGTAAATACAGACATGATGGAACTATATTGGAATATTGGAAACGAGATTCTGCGTCGCCAAATGAAACGCCTTTATGAAATGGAGGTGCCCATCGTGAAACAGGCAATCAACGCTTACCGAGAGATAGTGGTTTCGCCGGAGTTCCGCGAATTGGAGCGTTTACGCTCACTTGCGCGGCACAACGAGGCGTCGGCTCTTCTCAACGCCGAACAAAAAGGAGAGGCGCGTGCAGACGCCAAATGGCAAGCCGTTGTGGCGGATAAGGACGCGGAGATAGCGCGGCTCCGCACTCTGCTCGATGAAACCGAATAATGACAACACGGCAGAGGCTATGTGTTTGCCCTATGGCAGGCTTTCACTGCCAAGTTATCACCCATGTCGAGCACACCCGGAGACAAAAACAGCGCCCATGTGGGCGCTGTTTTTTGTTGGGGTAAACAAGAGGTAGAAATCGTTATTTATCTGCGTTACCGCAGGAGCTGCAGCACGGTCTGCGGGGCCTGATTGGCCTGGGCCAGCATGGCCGTGGCGGCCTGCTGGAGGATGTTGTTCTTTGTGAAGTTCATCATTTCCTTCGCCATGTCAACATCGCGGATACGGCTCTCCGCCGAGGTCAGGTTCTCACTCACCGTATCGAGGTTCGCCACCGTGTGCTCCAACCGGTTCTGCACCGCACCGAGAGAGCTGCGCTGCTCGGAGACGTGTTGGATGGCAGCTTCGATGGCGGCGATAGAATCCTGAGAATTCTGATGGTTGTCCACTCTCAAATTCGCAATGCC
>JAISCT010000013.1 GCA_031265355.1 Oscillospiraceae bacterium
GTCGCCCCTACGCGCAACGCCCTGTACGATATGCGGAATCATCAAAAAGGGCGTTGCGTGCAACGCCCCTACGGGACGGGGGGATACGGCGGGGCGGTGTGGACACCGCCCCCTACGCACAACACCCGTAACCCCCGTCGTAGGGGCACGGCACGCCGTGCCTTGGTGCGCCGCCCCCGCAAATTATTTTCACGTCATTACCGCGCCGAAGGTGCACATCCGGCTGCGTTAATGGATATCCCCCGCAATTTTCCCGGCCTCTGTGCGACGGATCACACAGAGAATTTATTCAAGGAGTGTTCAATAAATGAGAATCCAAAACAACGTCCCCGCGCTGAATGCGCACCGCAACTACAGCATCAACGCGACCGGCGTATCCAAGTCCATCGCCAAGCTTTCCTCGGGCTACCGCATCAATTCCGCGGCCGACGACGCGGCCGGCCTCGCGATCTCCGAAAAAATGCGCGCCCAAATCCGCGGCCTGACAATGGCGTCGAAAAACACGCAGGACGGCATCAGCCTCATCCAAACCGCAGAAGGCGGCCTGCAAGAGATCGACAATATGCTCCAGCGCATCCGCGAGCTGGTGGTGTACGCCTCGAACGACACGCAGGAGCACAACGAGCTCTCCACCGGCGACCGTCAGAAGATCCAAGACGAAATCAACGCGCTCGTCGAGGAGATCGACAGTATGTCCGAGCGCGTCGAGTTCAACAAAAAGACGCTGCTGAACGGCGATTGCGGCGTTTCATCCGATCCTGCCAAGGCTGCCGCCGTGGCAAAAGCGCGCGCGGACTACAACTCGTCTAAAGCGACGGTCGGCGCCTATCAGACACAAATCGCGACCGATGAAAAGACGTACTCGAACCTTATTGATAAAATCAGCAGCGCTATCAACAGTATGCGGACTGATGGTCTCGCTATTTACGCAATAGCCGATAACGGCGTTGCAGCTGAAATGCAGTCTTTCGCGGGTGCTCTGGACGACTTTATGACCTCGCTGTCTGCCATCGGTAAGACGGGGTCTTCATCCGCAGATACGGAAGCCATACTCTCAACGACCGCCAGCTTGGAAGAAGCGCTTGACTCTCTTAGCGACGCAATTGTGATGCTGAGCACGAACGCGACGGCAACCGGGCTTGCGTCAAGAATCAAAGGCAATGCCGACAAGATAGATGGTTATTTAGCCTCCCTTGGCAGCGCGCTTAATCGCCTGAACGGAGACGATGGAGCAAGCAGCGACGCCACAAGCGCAAGATACAATTTAACCGAGGCGCAGACATCTCTGACTACCGCCGAAGCAGATTTGAGAACCGCAAAGCAAGACGTAGCCTCAGCCGGTAACGGCGGGACTCCGCTGTACTTCCAAGTTGGCGCGAACGCCAATCAGGGAATCACGGTCTCTATAGACGCGGTGACCTCGCTTGAGCTGGGAATCGGCGACGGCAACGGAAGCTCGACCATAGATGTTTTGGCTGACAGCGGCACGGAAATCACAAATCAGCTCGACATTCTCGACGAAGCGCTCTCCTATGTCACGACGCAGCGCAGCCGCCTCGGCGCAGTCCAAAACCGTATGGAATACACCCAGTCCAGCCTCGAAATTTCGGCTGAGAACCTCACAAACGCCGAATCCCGCATCCGCGACGTGGATATGGCCAAGGAGATGACGAACTTCACGAAGATGAACATCCTCTATCAGGCCTCCACCGCAATGCTCGCGCAGGCGAACGCGCTCCCGCAGGGCGTCCTGCAAATGCTCGGCTAAACAAAATAAACGCGCGCGGGGCGGTGTGCATACCGCCTCGCGCGCTATATCTATTAAAGGAGTGTATTAAATTGAAAAAAGCTTTTAGGCTCGGGCTTGTAACGGTCGTCGCGCTGCTCGCGTCGCTCTCGCTCGGGTCTGTCGCGTTGGCGGCAAGCCCGGAAGTGAGCGACGAAAACATCGACTTCACCAACGAAACTATCGGCTCACTGTCCACAGAATTGGAATACAGCTTAGACGGCAGGACGTGGAAAGACGTTTGGGGCGAGACCCTTGACATTTCCACGCTTATTTCAAACAGCAAAGATGTTACCGTTTGGTTCTTCACCAAAGGCGACGACCCCAATGCCGAAGCCAATGCTTCCGTGTCGGTCACGATCTCCGCGCGCGGCACAACGCCAAAGACCTCCGAATACAACGGCAAGACGGAAACAGTAACAGTCCCCGACACCGGCTATCAATTTGCGACGGGATTATTTGATTGGGCCGATGTTACCGACAAAGCGATTAAAACGGACCACGCGACGCTGGCGGCGGATATCTCCGTCCGGCTGAAAGCGACGGAAAGCGCGTTCGCCACCGCCCCCGCCACAGTAAAAGTCCCCGCGCGCGCCGCCGCGCCGACAACCCCCGCCTATGACGTCGAGACCGACTCCATCAAGGGCTTGGCGTCCGACAAGATGCAAGTTGTCGTCGGCGCCGCCACCGGCTTAGGGGAAAATCCCGACTGGAAAGACGCCGGAAAAGTGACGACGCTCTCCCGTGCCGGACTTGACGCCATTTTTACAGGCGACACTTTCACAAAAGGAGCTGACCCCATATACCTGTTCGTCCGCACGGCGGCGACCGATAAAGCCCCCGCGTCCTTCGCCACCGCCGCAATAATCTTTCCCAAGAAGGCGACCGCCACCGCCGCGAGTGACTACGAAATCGACTATGCTGCGGAAACGCTGACCGTGTCCGACGGTACCGACGCTTACGAATACAGCAAGGACAACGGCAAAACCTACACGGCGATCAAGGGCGATACCTTAACGCTGACCTCCCTGATCCCGGCGGCGGGCAAACAGTCTTTGACGATCCAGCTCCGCGCTAAGGCGCAGCCCAAGGCGACCCCGGCTGTCCCCGCGTCGGAGCCTGTTCCCGTGGAAATCCTCGCGCGCCCGAAAACGCCGACCAAAACCGACGTCTCTTACAATATGGAAACCGAAAAGCTCGAACAAAGCGCATCGTTCACGCTTGACATAGTCTATAACAAGGGCGCAGGCTATGGAACCGATGACTCCAACATTGTCGATCCCGACGACGGCGTCGCGCTGCCCGCCGGCGACAAAGCCGTCACAGTAAAATTCAAAGTCCCGGCGCACACTGCCGCAGCGGAGGAAGTAGACACTCAAGATGCCGGAGATGCGGCGGACGCGAAGCCCAGCAATTTCGCCTCCGCCGAATTCTCACTGACAGTCCCCGCGCAGTCCGCCGCGCCTAAAGTGGCCTATGCCGCCGCGTCCGACGCAATAACCGGCGTCTCCAAGCTGCTGGAATGGGCGCAAAAGACGGAAGGCCAATACGGCGGTTGGACCGACTTCAAAGTAACCGCAGCGACGCGCGAAGATTTTACAGGTGCCACCCTGACTGACCTGATATACATCCGCGTAAAAGCCACCTCCGCCGCCCCCGCGTCCAAAATCGCGGAAGTCGAGTTCCCGACCGTAACCACCGCCCCGGCGAACATTGGCGTGGATTACGAAACCGAGCTGTTCACAAATATTTCGGACGCCAAGCTTTACGAATACACCAAATACGCCGCCGACGCTGACGAGCCCACCGCCAAAGCGACGTGGACGGCCGTCCCCTCCAACCTGAGCGTAAAAACCCTGATCCCCGCGCCGAAAGCGGCGGACATAAATATCGGCGTGCGCCTGAAAGCAACGAAAGAAGCTCCCGCATCCGCGCCGCAAACCGTTGAAATCAAAGCCCGCGCCGCCACGCCCGACAAAACCTATGTAGAGTTCAACGGCGAAGCGAACGCGATCATAGTTAAGACCGAAGTCGAAGGCCTTCAATACCTTGCCCCCAAAGGCACCACCTATACAGAGGTTGAAGAGGACGAAAACGAAAATCCGGCTTACAAATTCACACCCATCCCGGTCACGCCGGACACCGCCGCGCAAGCCTACAAGTTCCGCGTCGCCGCTGAGGGCGCGCCCATCTCCGCCGAATTCACGGTGACAGTCCCCGCAAGGGCGGCAATGCCGAGCACCCCCGTCTATTCCGCCGCGACCGACACAATAACCGGCGTCACCGACAAAATGGAGTGGAACACGGAAAGCGCAGAACAAGCCGAGCCTTGGACAGCAATCGAAAAAAGCGTAAAAATACTTGACCGTACAACCTTTGAGTTGGCTGAGGATGGCGGCACCCTGTACATCCGCACAGCCGCCACCCCAACAGCCCCGGCGTCAAAAGTGAAAGCGATCCCCGTCGCCAAAGCGACCGCCGCGCCGACAGCATACACAATCGACAAAGACGCCGAAACACTGTCTGTAACGGCAGGCTCCGACACGCTCGAATACAGCGCGAACGAAGGCAAAACGTGGACGGCGTTCAAAAACGGCGGCAGCATAACCTCCCTGATCTCGACAAAGGCCGCGACGCCCATCCTCGTGCGCGTAAAAGCCACCTCCTCCGCCCCCGCGTCCGCCACCCTGCCAGTCTCGATCTTTCCGCGCGCCCTGGCCCTGACAGCCAGAGAAATAAAGTATGATTACGCGCTCGAAGCGTTTGTACAGGTCGGTACCTCCGCGCCCGAACTCAGCAAGCTGGAATACGCAGCCGGAACTGACACGACGTATACGGCAATGGAGACCGGCATCGGCAAAATCACGCCGACCACAGCGGCGCAAAGCGTGAAAGTCCGTATCGCGAAAACCGAAACAACATTCGCGTCACTGCCCTTCACAATAACCGTCGCCAAGCGCGCCAACGCCCCCGCCGTATCGTGGGATGCCAAAAGCGAGCAAATCACAGGCATAAAAACGACGATGCAGTGGAAGTACAGCGGCGAAGCCGACACCGAGTACAAACCCATAGCAGCCAGCACAGTGCTGAATCAAGCGTTCTTCAGCTACCACGAGGGGAAAACGGTAGAAATCCGCGTGACCGCGACCGCCACCGTCCCCGCGTCCCAAGCGAAGGAAGTCCCAGTACCCGCAAATCCCGAGCCCGAGTCCTCTGATTCCGACTAATTGTCCAACAACGATCCCCCGCATATAAAAACACCGCGCCGCAGGCGCCCACCCGGGCCGCCCGCGGCGCGGTGTTTTCCGCATAGAGGTGAACCGCCGCAGGCGCGGCGAACGCAAAAAAGAGTTGACGATTGCCCCTGAAAGTGGTATTGTAAAACGCAGAGGCGGTGACAGGGTGAGCGGGCTGAATGAATCGTTACAGGCAATAGAGAAAGCAAAACGAGGGCTTGATTACGAGGTCGGTACGCTGCTCGCGCCGGATGGGACTGTGCTGCGGGAGTATGGCGGCGAGAAACACGCCGTCAGCACGCCGAGCGAGGATGCTCTGCTATTTCGGGGCGGTGTGTTCACACACAATCATCCCGGCGGTCGGACCTTCACGCTTGAAGATATACGGTCGTTTATTGCGAGCGAAGCGAAAGAGGTGCGGGTGAGCACGCCGCA
>JAISCT010000014.1 GCA_031265355.1 Oscillospiraceae bacterium
CCCCCAGGTATACACGATCCCGTCTTTCACCAGCACCGAGTGCGTCATGCCGCCCGCCACCGGTACACGGCGCTGGGCCACGTTGATGGCCCCGGCCGCCGGCGCGCCCAGCGCAAACAACCCCGCCGTCAGCGCCAGCGTCAGCACCGCGGCCGTCCCTCTCCGTACTCTCGTTCTCATCAAAAACACCTCAATCCCCGCGCGGCCCGGCCGCGCGGTATTTTCTCGCATTTATCTCTCTACCCGACGGTGACGACGCACCGCCCGCTCCGGCCGCCGCAGCTGGCCGTGATGTATACCGTGCCCGCGCCGAGAGCCGTCACGTTGCCGTCACGGTCGACGGAGGCCACCGAGGTGTTGGCGCTCGACCAGGTCACGGTTTTGTCGGCGGCGTCGGCAGGGGCGACCGCGGCCGTCAGGCGAACCCGCCCGCCCACATCCAGCAGCGCCGACCCGGGCGACACCGTCACCCCGCTCACCGGGACGACCGGCGGCGGCGTGGGTGTGGGCGCCGGCGCGGGCTTGGCGGGCGGCGCGGGCTTCGGCGTGGGCTTCGGCGTCGGTGCCGCCGCCGGCGCGGGCAGCGCGGGCGTAGGACTCGGGGCCGGCGTGGGTGTCGGTTCCGGCACGCCGCGCACCTCCGGGATATGGGCCACCGCGGACCAGTCCGTCACCGGATTGCCGCTCGCCTCCAACGTCTGCAGCGCTGTCAGCGGCGCCAGCGGGGATAGGTCCTCGATCTCATTGTCGCTGATGTCCAAATATTCAAGTCGGGACAGCATGCGCACAAATTCCAAATTGATCAATCCGTTGCCGCTCACATCGAGCCGGGCCAGCCCGAACATGGACGCGACAAAGGAGATGTCCTCGAGACCGCAGTCGGACAATTCCAGCTCTTTCAACGTTTTGATCGTCTCAAGCGGACTGAGGTCCCCCAACGTCTGCCCGGTCAGCGCCAGCGCCTCCAGGTGCGGCATGCGCAGCAAGTCGACGAAGGATTCCGCCGGACCGCCGCTCACCCGCAACTCAGTGACACTCGCCAGATCCTCCGGCCGAATCTCTCCCGTGCTCTTCTCCAACGCGGCGCGGACAGCCGACTCCACCGTCTTGTCCTCAAATACCACGGCGGCGGGCCTCTCCGGCGCGGCGGACGGCGGGGAAACGGCAGGCGACGGTGAGACGACGGCGGTCCGCATCGCCGGCTGCCGCGTCTCTTCCGACACGGGGGATGTCACCGGCACCTCGACCTGCGGCATCACTGTGGCCGCCGTCAGAGCGGGAAGGACAACAAACACAAACAGGCACGCGAGTCCGGCTGCCGCCGCGCCGCCCACGGCCGCAATGAGCCCCTGTGGCCGCCGCCGTGCAGCTCGCCTCGCCGGCACGGACACAGACCCCTCGGCCGGCGCTTGTTCTTCCGGGCTCGGCGCGTAGTACGCCGGCGTTTGGGCCTCCGGGCTCGGCGCGTAGTATACCGGCGCTTGGACCTCCGGACTCGGCGCGCAGTATGCCGATGTTTGGACCTCCGGACTCGGCGCATAGTATACCGGCGCTTGGACCTCCGGTGCATAGCCGGCTGGCGTTTGAACAGGCTGCTGTGCGTACGCGGCCGACACGGGCGGCGGCGCGGCCGCTGGCGGCGATACGGGCGACGCATACGGCACAGCGGGCGGCGACGCATAACTCGGGGCATAGGGAACCGGAGTGGGCGGCGATACGGAGACGCCGGCGGAGGTGAGCAGCACTGTCTCCGCGCCCATCACACCGCCGCGGGACACGGTCTCCTCGGTGATGTATCCGCCGCTCTCGGTGAAGTGAATGTGATCCACCACCTGCCGCCCGGCCTGTCCGCTCACGGCGGGATCCGACAGATTGAGCAGGACGGACTGCTGCTGTTTCGCGGACAGCGAGAGCCGGTATGCGTACAGCGCTTCCCGCATCTGAACAGCGCTCTGCCACCGTTCGCTCGGCGTGAAGGCGCACGTCCGCAACACAATCTCCGCCAGCGGCCCGTCGGCAAAGGCGGGCGGCGGCAGGGGTTCCCCGCGCAGACGCATCTCCTGCGCGTTGTTGTATTCAAAGTGCGTGACCGGCGCGGGCAGCGGCGGGAGGAAGGGCGCGCGACCCCCGTTGAGCAGCCGATAGAGCACCAACCCCAGCGAATAGATGTCGATCCGGTAGTCCCCTTTTTCCTGCCGCGTCAGTTCCGGCGCCATGAACATCACAGTCCCCCGGGCCGACATCCGTGTAGCCGACTCGTTGAGGGTCCTGACGATTCCAAAATCTCCCAACTTGTAGTCGCCGTCACTGTTGATGAAGATGTTCTCCGGCTTCACATCCCGGTGGACGAGTTTGCGCTTTTGCAGCACGGCCAACGCATTGCCGATGTCCTCGCCTATCGAGAGCACGTCAATCAGCATGAGCGGCTTACAGCGCATGTACTCGTTCAGGTTTGTGAGGCATTCCATTTTGATATAGATGTCATACCCCGGGACATTTTCCTTCTGGATGATCTTGTGGTCGTCGTAGGAGACAAAATTGGTGTGCCCTCTCAGTTCGACGTTCACATTGATCTCCGTGATGAATGTCTCGAGCACCTGAGAGCAATAGGCGCGGAGCGTCGCGTCGTCGGAAGCCAGTCCCTCGGAGAAGATGTCCTCCACCTGATTCGCTCCGCCGGGGATGGAGATGTGCTTGATGGCCGCATAATAGGTGCCGCCGTACTCCTGCTTGGCCACCAAGTATACCTTCCCGTACGTCCCTTGTCCGAGCAGGCGCACAAAGCGCCAGCCATCCCACGGACACACAAACTGCATCTGTCTGGAAATGATGATCACATCCTCACCGGAGGGACCGCCGCGCGGCGCCCCTTCATGAAATCTCTTTTATCTTAATTACCCTCTGTAGCATCGCCGTCTCAATATGTGCGGATCAGCACCACCGAGATGTTGTCCCGCTCGCGCCGCTGCATGTTCAGCCCAATCAGATACTCCGCGTTGTGTTTCATCGCGGCGGTGTGATCCAGCGCCGCCGGATTGAAACATGTGAAAATCTCTTCCGGGGTGATCTCGTTGCGAAATCCGTCCGTACAGAGCATGTAGACACAGTCGCGCCGCGTCGCGCCGAAGAACAGATCCGCCTGCACCACCCGTGAGGCGCCCACGCACTGTAACAGGATATTCCGCCTGGGATCACAGCGCGCTTCCTCGTCCGAGAGGCGCCCCTGCCGCGCTTCCTGCGCCGCCACCGTCTGATCCTCCGTTAACTGCCGGACGCTTTCCCCGTCGATCTCATAGGCCCGGGTATCGCCGACATTTAAAATATAGTAGCGCTCGTCCGTCAGCAGCGCGGCGGTGACCGTGGTGCCCAGTTTGATGCCGTGAAGACGACCGTATTCCATGATCTTCCTGTTCTCCCGCGCAATGATCTTCTCCCACTCCGCTCGGATCTGCTCGTCCCACAGAGGCGCGTGGCAGATCCGCCGGAAGTCGTTGTCCAGCCACCGGATAAACGCGTGCACCATCGTGGCACTCGCGAGCTCTCCGTGGGAAAGCCCCCCCATGCCGTCGCACAGCACGGAAAACATCATCGCGCCCCGCGGCGTCTCGACAATCTTCACCACAAAACTGTCTTGGTTCGTATCCTTCGCGAGACCGATATCGGTGCTGGCGGACACGATAAAATTCATACTCTCACCCATCTTGCCCGCGGTATTTCGGTTCTAATTCGTTGTATTTTCATTAAATATTACAAATAGTTTTATTCTGTCGACGGTTTAGAGGAACCATCAATACAACCGGAATTCAAATTCCTCGTTGGCCAGCCGGACTCGGGCGCCGTGCGGCAGCTTGACCTCCACATTGCTCGCGATCATCACATCGTTCAAAAAGGTGTGGTTTTTGGAATTTGTGTCCACGATAAAAACTTCGCCGCCGCGCATGATCACGTTGAGATGGCTCCGGCTGACGGCTGAATTGTCCCGGATCGTGTAGTCCGCATAGTTTTTCTCCTTGCCAATCTTGAAGAGCGGTTTCGTGAGATAAATCTTCTCTTGGGTCTTCAACCGGAACAGATGCGGCGCGCTCCCGGGCATGGGCGCGCCCTCTTCCAGCAGCGTCGTTCCCTCCGAGACCAGCGGGTCCATAGAAAACAGTGACGGGGCGTCGTAGTCGCCGACGGCCTGCGACGGCGGCCACGGAGGCGGCATGGGCCGAAGCACCGGCCGTTGCACCAAAGGCCGATCGGCGGGCGCCGGCGGCGGGAGGGACGTCGGACCGGCGGGCCTCATCAGCGGGAGCATAGACGGCGGGGGCGGCGCAGCCATCGCCGGCGGCGGCATGGGCGGCGCGCCGGAAAGCGGCATCTCCATCCCGGGGGCGGCGGGCGCGCCCTTTTGGGGCTTGACTTTCTTGCTCTTTTTCCCTTTCTTGTCGTCGGTGTTCGGGTTCTTGCTAAAGAGTCTCCACTTGCTCTCCTTCTTCTCCCGGCCGGGCTTTCCTCCCGCCGGCGCCGGCGGGAGCGCCGCACTGTTCGGCATCGCGAGGCCCGGCGGCAACTGAACGCCGACGACCTGCCGGGACACACCCGGCGACGGCGGCATCGGGAGCGGCATCGCCGCCGCCGGATGGGCGGCGCCCGGGAAGGCGGCCGGCCTCGGCGCGCCCGCGCTCAGCGGCGGCACAGGAACCGGCGACGGCGGGGGTGATGGCATGGACAACGGCGGCAGAGGCGCGGGCATCGCCATCGACACCGGCGCCGCCTGCAGGGGGGCGCTCTCCAAAAACACCGGACCCTCCGCCGGTCCCGCCGGTGGAGGCGGGCTCATGATCACCTGCGTCTGCGTGGTGGACACATAGATCAGCGAGTCGATCTTCTTTTTGAAATCGGGCAGCAAAAACACCGCGACGCTGTTCAAATAATTGATGATCTGCGCGACATAATCGCAGTTTTCCGACTGGTCAAACTGTGTATTGAACATGATATCTTTGAAGAAGGCGACCAGATTTATCGCGCCCGTTTCGCGTCTCACAGGCAGGCAGATCAGGGACACCTCACAGGTGGAGACGTCGGTGTAGATGTTGTCCACATCGAACAGGAAGGTTTCGCTCTCCAGCATGTACTCCTCGGCGGAGGCCAGGGCGGCGGCGATGTTGGAAAAGACGCCGAGCAGGCGTTTTTTGTTGACCTGCCCCCCCAAAAAGTGCCGCAGGGAGATCTTCGAAGAGATGTTGTACTTGAGGATTCGAGCGTCGTCGATCTGCGTAAACAGCACGGGACTCAGCCCCGGGATCCTCGTATTGGTGATCATCCCGAAGGTAAAGGTATCGATGGTCTCGCTGTCCTCCAGCCGGCATATCAAATAGGTGTTCACACCCTGTGTCTCAAACCCCAATTTCATCCTGTCCACCCCTTCCGCGCCAGTTTTTGGCATGTCAACGACCCCTACGGGCGGCTTGTCAGTTTGATGTAACGCCAGACACCGCCGATTTTGACTGGGCAAAGGCCGTTGTCTGAGAAACATTTGGCGTCCATAAACATGCTGTTGATCACCACGCTGTCCGCCTTCGAGATGAAACTCCACCCGTCCTCGATCTTCACCGCGGCAAGTCCGCTGCCAAACGAGCGGGCCTCCTCGTACTCCTCACTGGGCTCGATAACAATCGCGCCGTCCCTGTCCACAAACCCCCACTTGCCGTCTCTCTTCACCGCGGCCCATGTGTCCGTGAAAAAGGGCATCGCGTCCTCAAACCACTCTTGCCCCATCCGTTTGCCCGATGAATCTACCAAAATATACCATCCGTCCATCTTGACGAAGATCCGACCCTGACGGCTGCAGTAGTTATATTCGTCGATCTTGACGTCCTGATAGGGACCGCCAATCTGTGTGCCCGCGGCGTCGATCAGCGTCCATTGGTCCCCATTGCGGACGGCGGCCACCCCGTCGGCAAAGGAAGTGGCCTGGTCGTAGGAGGCCAGCACCGGTTGAAAGATGCTGTTCACATAGACATACCGCCCGTCTTTGACTGCGGCCGCCCGGTTCTCGCTCATCGCCCACAGCCGCTCATACGGCTCGTCGGAGGCCAGGTATTTGAGTCCCTCCTTGTCAACGAAGTACGAACGTCCGTCCACCGTGACGCCGCCCGTTGCCGTGAAGTCGGACGCCGTGTCGAAGAACTGCGGCATGACCGGCGTCAGGTTCTCATTCAGATACCGGGACCTGCCCTTCACCCGCACCACGGCGTACGGCCCGCTGAAACAGTTTGCCTCCTCGTAGCTCTCCCCGACGAGCGTATATCGGTAGGCGCACCACAGATAGAGCTGCGTCAGTCTGTCTGTCCGCACGCCGGCCTTCGAGGCGTCTGTGACCGTGGTCACGCAGTCGGTGTACCGCTCCACCTCGTAGTAGTGGTTCGCCAATATCTCGTACCCGGCCGCCTCTTTGGGGAATTTGACCACGATCCCCTCCAGGGTGTTCTGGTACTGCTTGGACCGCCCCATCCGGCGGTACGCTTCCGCCAGCAATTGATTGTGAGCCAGCGTATCCTCCAGCTCGATCACCCGCTCGTAGCAGGCGACGGCCGCGCCGTACGCCTCCAGCCCCATCTGCTGCTCCGCGACGGACAGGTACTGCGCAATCTCAGCGCTGCTGTCCTCCGGCCGGGTAGCGCCGAGCCCAGCCACCCAACCGACGAGCGCAACCAGCACAACCGCAAGGGGTATCAAAAATTTTTTCAACTTCGTTCCCTGCCCTCTTCGCCCCAAATCGTCACAGCCCCAGGAAAACGCTGACCAGCATACTAAACAGGGTGAACGGCCCGATGGGAAGCATCGTCTTGCGGTCCATCTTCTTGCGCGCCATCATCACAACGCCGTAGCCCGCCACCAGCGCGACCGTATACAAGATAACATAGAAAACTCCGTCCCACCCGAGGAGCAGCCCCAAAACACCGAATAGTTTGACGTCGCCCATCCCCATACCGCCCTTGGTCACGAGCAGGCACAACACAAACACGCCCGCGCCCAGCAGCAGACCGCCGCCGGCCGCTTTCAGCACATCGACCGCCTCGTAGCGAAGCACAAATACATCCACGGCGAAAAAAACCGCAAACAGTCCGAGACCCGCCGCAATGAGCGTGTTGGGGATGATGTGCTTTTTGTAGTCCATGTACGCGATGGGGATCAGCCACTCGCATACGCAGAGGAGTTTCACCGCGTACGGCACGCCGCTGTCATAACAAAAATGGGAGACCAAGAACGCCGCCTCCGCCAGCGGCACGGCGCACAGCAGCGCGACAACGGCGTTTTTCCGCCGCACGATGGCGCCGCACTTCCGCCCCAGGGAACCATCCTCCCGGAGAACCTCCCTGTTGTTATAGAGCAGCACCGCCGCAGCCGCTACCAGCACCACGGGCGCCGACACCCAAGCCTCCACCGTCTTTCATCCTCTCATAACGTGGGTTGCACCTGCAACCCACAACACAAATTCTTGTTTTTGTTGCCGCTTCGCGGCAACAAGGTACTAATCTTTCGGGGGCGGTTCCCCGCAAAATCCTCCGGGCACGGGTACACGGTTCTCCCCTGCGCCGATGCGCCCGTCCTCTTACGGCGCAGCCATCGGAAGCGTCTCTTGGTCGCACAAGGGGGTATCCGTCTCATCCCACACAAACGCCGCGACTTGGCCGCCCGCGAACTGCTCTTTGTCGAAGGCAATGCTGAGTGCCTCGACGCCGCCGGACAGTGTGAATGTCTTTTGCTCGATCTGGGCGAGCGTGCCCGTCGCGCTGTACAGCGTGACGATGAGCCGCGCCGTCCCCGACGCCGCCGCATGGCCGAAACGGGCTGTCGCGCCGGTCGCCGTCTCGGTGAGCGTCAGTCCGGGCGCCGGCGGCGGCGCCTCCCGGTCGGTGGTGACATCGAGGCCGGGACCGGCCGGGGACGCCAAGTGGGTGGCGGTCTCCGCCTGTCGGGCGTAGAAGGCATACGCCGTGTCGGGCGCGAGCCCCCCGAAGACGGGGCTGTCTTGCCACGCGCCGTCCGTACCCAGACGGTACTGGAAGGGACCGGCGCCCGCGGGCGCTGTCAGCGTGACGCTGTCTGTCGTCCTGCCGCCCTCGCCCGGCGCGCCCGGCGCGCTCTGCGGGGCCTTCGCCACGACGGTTCCGTTGGTTGACAGGACGCTGCCGGCGTAATGGGCCGCGCTGACTTCCACGTTGAGCACCGCGCCCACGTCAGCCTCAGTCAGGTTGTATGTACTGCCGGCCGCGCCGGCTACGGCCGTCCCGTTTCGATACCACTGGTGGGTGAGCGCGCCAAGGTCCGGCTGCGTCAGCCCGGCAGTATCGACGGTCAGCGTCTCTCCAAACATATGACTGCCGCCGACGGCGACAGCACCTGTCAATGTCTCTTTTTCGGTGGTGACGGCCTGCGCCGTAGACGCTGCGCTCTCGTTGTAATTGCTGTCGCCGGCGTACCGTACCTCCAACGCATAGACCGTGTTGGCAGCCAGACCGGCGACGCCGGCGTCGTTGTCATACACTGCCCAGGCGCCGTAGTCACCCCCGGCGGGTTGGAGCCGATATTCGAGGAGACCGTAGGCAACCGGGTACGCATTGGTAATCCGGAAACCCGATGTGGTCACATCGCCGGCCACTGGTTGGTCCGGAGTCGGCGAGGCAGCCTTGCCGACGGTGAAACCGGCCGTCCACTCGCCGGTATACGCGGGGTCGTCATCCAGCGTCACCAAAACGGTGTAGCTGCCTGCATTCGTCGGCGGCTCGGCGCCGGCGTAATCACCGCCGTTGTTGGCCGTACCGGTGTACCATGCCGTCAAAGTGGCGACGGTGGGCGTCCCGCCGCCGAAGCTTACCGATCCGCCGTAACCGGGATGGGGGACGCCGTTGTACACGCTGTCCGCAATGGCGAGCCCCTCCAGCGTGACGACCTGCTTGCCCGGCGCCGTCACCGTCACAGGCAGGGGGATGAACCCGGTGTTGTCGCCGCGCGCATAAGAGACGCCGCCGCCCTGCTGCGCGTCCTCGGCCCACACCGCCGCCGCCCCGGAAGCCGGCAGCGTGTGGATATCGGTCGCCGCGCCCTCGGTGTATACGGCGCCGTCCGCACCGCTCCAGCGGATCACAAGTCCGGTCCCGTCCTCCGCCGGCGTCCATGCGTTGGGGACTACAACCTCTGCGGACATCTCCCCCCGACCAAACACCAGCCCGCCGGTCATCGTAAAGCTGCCGTCATGGACAAACACCCCGCCGCCGTAGCCGACGACCACGTTGCCGGAGATCTCCCCGCTGTCCACGGCAAGGCTGCCGCCCAAGACGTACACCCCGCCGCCATTGCCACTGATGACTGTGTTGCCGGAGATGCCGCCGCCGCTCACGCGGCCAGTGGTATAGGCATACACCCCGCCGCCGCCGTCCGTGGCCGTGTTGCCGGATATATGCCCGCCGCCCATCTCAAAGCTGCTCGCGGAACCGCCGACATACGCACCGCCGCCGTAACTGGCCGCATTGCCAGTGATATCTCCGCCGGTCATCGTAAAGGCGCCGGCACTGGCCACTCCGCCGCCAACGCCGCCAACGACCGTATTGCCGGAGATCTCTCCGCCGGTCATCGTAAAGCTGCTGTTGCCGCCCGAGACGTACACCCCGCCGCCGTAGCCCGAGACGTTGTCCTTCAAAACCGCGCCGTCCTGCAGCGTCAGCGCGCCCTCCTCCACACGCACCAGCGAGGCGCTGTTCGCGCTGTACGCGTCCTTCGCCCCGTCCAGCGTGATATCCTCCAAGATCAGCGCCGCGTCGGAATCGACGTAGACCAAATAAACGTCGGCGGCGGCGCGCTTGAGTGTGCCGCCCGTGAGCGTCAGGGCGTAGTCCGCGTTGCTGACGGTGAGGAGCGCAGTCATGTCAATGCTGCCGCTCACCTCGATGGTTGTGTCCGCGGCGGCATCGCTGTTGAAGGCGTTGACGGCCGCCTGTAAGCCGGCAAAGTCCGTCACCGCCGCCGCTGCCAACGGCTGTATCTCCGTTTCGTTCTCCGCCATCGCCGGCGATATCACCCCCAACACAAAACATACCGCCAAGAGCAGAAGCAAGGTTTTGCTTGTCCGTTTGGTTTGCATAAAACAACACTTCCTTTTCCATTTTCCCAGTTTCTGTGTTCCGTAAAATCCTCCAGGTACGGGTGAACACAGTTCGCCCTTACACCGACGCGCAAAGACAGTTCTGTTTTCTTGTTGACCGTGGACACACGCCGCCACTCCAGCTTTGTCGAACCTCCAAACAGCCGCCGGGGCTCAGGCGGCCTCCTCGGCCGGCGTCTCGTCCGGTTTCGCGTTGCCGCCGCCCCGGGCGATGCGGTAGGATACCGTGACCCCGTCGGCATCGGCGCTCGAATTGTAGACGTTCGCCTTCGCATTCAACTCCCGCAGCAACGCCGTCTCCACCTCGGGCGGGGCGTCCTCCGGGATGATCACAAGGCACTCCACATTTTTATGTCGACCCTGATCGACGGTCACTTTGCCGCCGCCCTCCATGGGAATCTCCGTTGTGTTTTCAATTTTTTCCAACTTATCTAAGAATCTTCCGTTTATTTGTCCCGCACTGTACGCTGCTCTGAATCCGGATGCATTGTTGTAGCTATTGCTAAAAACATTGATCGAAATACAATGGTAGAATGTGTTGGTGTTTTCGTCATACGCATAGGGCGTCTGTATGCCCTGCGCGGTGACGATGCCTGTGCCTGCGTGCGTCTCTTTGAGCATGTTTTTGAAGAACATCCCCCTATCGATGTTGCCGAGTTTCCAGATGGAGTCCTCCGACGACCCGCTCGGCGGCGGGGAGGCGGGCGCCGGCGCGGGGACGATGGTTTCGTCGCCGCCCAACCAGCCTCGTGTGGAGGCGCTCTGGACAAACTGGAGCTTGACCGGCCCGACGAAGGGGAGCTTGATGACCTCCAATTCATACGCGATGACAAGATTCACATCCAACGGAGCGTCCTTTGAAAAGAGCGTGGACATGTTGAAATTCAGAGCGCCCAACCCTTCTTTGAGCCCCATGGCCTTCAGATACAGGTCCGCGTCCGTTTTTTGATCGTCGGCATAACGACCGTTGCCGATGTGCCGCGTGACCAGGGCCCGCGCGAGCGGCGCGGCGATCAGATGAGACTTTGCCTCGTCCATGCCGCCTGAGATGCCCATCGCCGCCAGACTCTTGACGAAGTCCATCGGGTTTGAGACGATGCCGTCCACTTGGTCGCCAAGCGCTTTGATCGAGTCGGAGATATTGTAGACATTGGTCTTGGCATTTTCGTAATTGTCCTTGAGTGTCTGATACGTGTCCAGCACATCCGTCGGCGTTTCGACGCCACCGATGGCCTCGCCTGAACTGCCGATCAGATTGTAGATGCTCTCGACGCCGGCAATGGATGTGTCGGCGTTTTTGATCATGCCCGTCACCGTCTCATCAGCGGATCCGCCCGCCGCGCGCATATCCCGGTCCAGCGAGTACAGACCCGTCACTTCATAGAAGTATGAATACTGCGACATCTCCAGCGCGGAGACATTGAGGGCGTGATTGATGGCCGACTGCACGCGGCAGATGTTGATGAGCGAGAGCAGCATAACCATCACCGAGGTAAAAAACACCATAGACAGCGAGGCTTCCACAGTGATGGATCCCCGCTCCCTCCCAAGCAGGCCGTTCCTCTTTTTCATGCCGATGCTCCTCCTTTGCCCCACACCTCCGACACATATCTGGCGTGCATCTCGTTCAATAGAATCTCTCAATTGTAGCGAACAGCAATCGAAATTGGGAGATCAATCCTCTTCTCCCTCCGGCTCGTCTTCGAAGGTCAGAATAATTCGGTCGACCAGGTCGGTCAGTTCTTCCATGTACCCATGGTCTTTGCTGATATCCGTTGCCCATATCAACATCGGGCGTTTGGAGCCCATGATGGCGTAGCCTACTACCGTGCATTCACGGAAGTCATCTTCTGCCATCGTATACACCAAGTCTCCGGTAAATCTAGTCGCTTCACATCCATCCACAGTGATCGTCTCTCCGGCCTCATAAGTTGCTTCCGCCACCGTCTCCAATGGCATTCCTCTTTCTAGAAGACTCTTCACTTTATATGGGATCATTTCTGTGATGATGTCCTCTGTGGTTTTAATATTCTCAATTTTGATATTGTCTTTATCCGTTGTGTTAACAATATCTCCATCAAAATACTTTGAAAATACCATACACCTATCTACATCTCTAAGTAAATATTCGTATCCATTCGAAGAATGCATACCTCTCCATTTGAATTTTAACTTATACCCTGTCCTCTCATCTTTGAATTTCTGTGTCAAATCCATTGTCAATGGATTTTCTACTGCATCGGTCTCTGTTTGGCCATTTGTAGTGGTAGCAGTATTCGAAGATGAGGGTATAACATCTTCATTCCTATCATTTTGTGGCCCACATGCCAGACATACGATTGCCAACGCCAAAGACAAAACAACAACAAAAACCTTTTTCACATTCGTTTCCTCCTTAATAGCCTGCGATGGTCTTATATTCATACTCCCAATAGTTGATTGGCTTTTTTGTCGAATCACTCGCTCCTTTTACAAAAATTTGATTGGACATCAGCAACGCTTTTACATTGATGTTCACCTTCAACTCCACATAACTGTAGGCCTTATTCATCCTAAACTGATCTCCCTTAGCATGGGCCGGACTCCCTGCCCGGCCATAGTGAGACGCATATTCTTTCATGCCAGATCCAAGATTCAATTGAACTACATCGGCAATACGCAGCATTGTATCGTCGGAACCACCGCAGGCCAGTTTCAAAAATAAAAATAACCTCAAATAATCTTTATAAGAAAATTTAAAAATTGTATCCGTCGAGCTGGACGTTTCTCCGCCAGTGTTTTTAGTGCCCTCGATGGTCGTGGTCTTTGTGGGGAAATATGAATCGAGCAGTTCCGATGTTTTTTGAGACAACTTTTCACTGACATCGTCTAAAATCTTCTCGCCTTTTGTTTGTACAAGATCTTTTAACTTGTCAGTAGCATTACCGATGAAAGAATTAACTTTAGAAGATATCGCATTTGTTGCCACAGTAGTATACTCCGTGACCGCTGATCCAATTTTATCTTGTAAATCTTTAAACATTGTCGCATCAATTTCAAGACCACCGGTCGCATCAGAGATGTTTTTTGCCGCAGTCTCTAAGTGCGGATATATTTTCTCTGTAATTTTATCTTTGACTTCCAATTTTAGAGCCATCAACGTCTCTTTAATATTTTCTTCACCGCTAAAATCTTCGATATATTGATCCAATGCGGCATCAACTTCAGATTCTAATGATTCTTTACTCAACATACCACTTCCTGTTGTTGTAAATAATGTGATAAATTTCATTTCAATCTTGTCTGTAGCAATTTGTGCCATCGTAGTCGCAGCAGTATTCAGCGTGTTGTTCACTGCGGCCTCAAACTCAAAATCAATCGTATTCTTCAAATCATTTACTGTCCCAGTAGTCCATTCCCCTGCATCATCGATTGCCTGTTGTAACCCTCCAAGCATCTCCGTCCCCCTTCTTTCCACCGCTTCTTTAATTTTATCCACCGCTTCTTCCTTCAACTTATCAATCAATCCTTCAAGAGAACAATGCCATGTATCCTTCGTTTTCAGCAGCGGTACTTTTTCTCCGTCCATCAAATCTGACAGATCGATCGTCGACTCGGCCAGCGACAGGGCCAGCTTTATGACCACCTGCGCCAGTTGGTAGGGGAACATACCGCAGGTGGCTGCCTGAATGGCCATGGCCGGCGGGAGCGTTTGGGCATCGATCTTCTTATCCGTCAATGCATAAATGCTGTTAAACAAAAAGCGAATGGCAAAAATATACTGCTTTGCCGTCGCCACGTTGCTCTC
>JAISCT010000015.1 GCA_031265355.1 Oscillospiraceae bacterium
GAATCCTATAAAGAGTTCCCGAACGACAGGCGTTTCCTCGACACCTTTCTGACGAGGGACATCTACCACATGAACCGCTGCGGCTATATACTTGGGCGGCTTGAAAACTGGGACAACAAGTCGGTGGTCATTCTGGACAACCTGACCATTGAACACATCATCCCGCAGAACCCACACCTCTCCGCCGACTGGGTATCAGCCCTCGGCAACGACTGGGAGGAGATTCAAAAGAAGTACCTGCATACCATCGGCAATCTGACGCTGACGGCGTACAACTCCGAGATGAGCGACTCACCGTTTGCCGATAAGCTGACGATGGATGGCGGCTTCCAGCAGAGCGCGCTCCGCTTGAATAAGTACGTTGTCACACAGACCACTTGGAGAGAGCCGCAAGTCAATGAGCGTGCCACCCAGCTTGGCGAAGTGGCAAAAAAGGCGTGGCCATACCCCACGCTCACGAAAGCCGAACTCGCCCCGTACCGCAAACAGGACGATGCCGTGCCGGAGTACACCCTTGAAAGCTATCAGTACCTGAACGCCTTCAACCGTATGCTCTTTGAGAAGCTGAACACCCGAATTCTCAACCTCGGTACCTATGTAAAGCGGGAGTTCAAGAAGCTGTACATCGCTTATAAAGCCGACACCAACTTTGTGGATGTCACTATCCAGAATTCGCGGCTCCGCTTGGCAATCAATATGAAGTTCACCGATGTCATCGACTCGAAAGGCATCTGTAAGGACACCACGGGTGTCGGTAGATGGGGTAACGGTGATGTCGAGGTCGGATTGGGCAGTTTGGATGGGCTTGACGACGTGATGGCGATTATAGAGCAGGCGTTCAGGCTGCAGGATGTGGAGTAAAGCTACTGGGGGAACTTAAGATGGATGGATTTGTTTTAGCGATAATCATAATAGCTATGGCGCTTGTACTTGTTGCTGTGGGCATTTGCTTTTTTATACGAAAAAAATGCCGAGGGGCTATCGAGAATGCAGATGAGGTTGAGCCGACAGAAATGGTGTCGGTTATCAATATGCCGATACACGTCCAATCATCTACCAATATGCTGGCTTTGGTCGAGAAAATCGAGATAGCCAATCGGTTAGGGCAAAGCCTTATGTTGTCGAGCGTTGATTCATCAACTGCCCTCAGCACACGAAAGTTCCAAGAAATCACAGCGCGTGGCACAGCCATTGGTGCAATCCTCGTGCAAGGGGCTATGCCCGCTCTGGCACATGCACAAACCCTCGCCCAAATCGCACAGGCCGCTCCCAATGGGTTATTCACGGTCACTGCTCCGCTAACTGAGTTGATGAGGTACAGTGACGGCACCGTCGGCTCGATTGTTATGAAGGGCGAGAAAATAGCGAACCACTCCGGCTTTCAGCAAGTAGCCCTGTCCGTCGCAAACCCTGCTGCTGTCGTTGGCGCCGGGATGCAAGCGATGGCTATGATTTCCGGCCAGTATTATATGGACAAAATATCAAATCAGCTGGATGGGATTGAACACGGCATTGAGCGGCTGATAGGCTTTCATCATGACGAGAACATCGGCAAACTCCGAAGCATTGAAAATCGTATGAGAGAAATCATCGGCAAGAAACACGTCGATGAAACCGACATCATCGCCTTACAGTCTGGCATCCGAGAAGCCGACAGCGTTTTGATGGAGTATTCCCCCCGACTTGAGCGCCTGAGTAAAACAGGCGAAATCACCGAAGTTCAAGTCCGCGCACTCTGGTCTCGGCTGTCGGCGGCAAAGGAACTGAAAAACCTAAGAGCTAACACAGAGGAACACGAGTTGTATTACTCGTTTCAGATTTGCCTGTTCGCAAGCAAACTGATGCTCGCAAGCAAGAAGGCTGAGTTCGCAACAAGGATGAAAATTGGGGAAACCGAAAAGGCGATGGAAGCCTTCGAGTCGTTCAATACGATGTATCGACAGTCCTTTTTGAGCAACGCCTCGGATTTCCTTTCGGTTCTATACAAGCCGATTAATGCCAAGGCAGAATCCTTGGTGAAAAGGCAATGGTTCGAATCCAAGAAGGCAAAAGGTGAACTGGAATCAATAGAGGCGGAAAAAGCTGACTTGCAAGGGTATATCGGCATCTTTGTTGATGACGGCTCCGATGAGGAAATGATGCGCAGTTTCACAGATGACAGCGAAATCCTGTACCTTCCCTCTGGCGATGGGTTTGAGCAGCGAGTGTTCATATCCGTAAAAGATGAAGGTGAGGACGAGGAAGTATGATCCGCCAAGATCTCATCGACTTTTGCCTGACGTTCTCCGCCGCCTACGAGGACTACCCGTTTGATGAATGCCCTGACCGACGCGATGGACGAGTTGGAGATTATGCGACTCCTGAACCTCGAACTCGACCGCTATACATTGGCGCGAATCGGGTAATTCTGCGGTTGATTTTTGCTGTTATCATCCATGGGCATTAAAGGCGGTGAAGACAAGGATGAGTAAAGGCGTGAGCCAATACACGAAATCGGAACTCGAAGAAGCAAAGGCTTCGCTTGCATCGACCCTCCACAAGTGCGAGAAGATTCAGGAGGGCGGCAAGCTGCAATCCTCGCAGAAAACCCTGAACGACAGACGGGTGAACGCCCTGCGGGTTGCGCTGGCTTTGATTGAGCAGGAAATGGAAGACTTATGACCACGAAAACAATCGGTGATCTCGCCGTTATCCATAGCGACACGCCGCTCATCACCGATGCACAATCCGCGCTTGACCTGATTGCGTCCGTCGGCTTCGAGTATGACGTCACAAAAATCGCAATCAACAAAGCTGCCATTAGCGAGGACTTCTATAGGTTGTCCACAGGCTTGGCGGGCCAGGTCGTGCAGAAGTTCGTCAACTACGGCTATCGGCTTGCAATCATAGGCAACTTTTCGGGATATACGAGCAAGCCGCTCCGCGACTACATTTACGAGTGCAACAACGGCAGGCACCTTAACTTCGTGGCAGACGAGGATGAAGCGGTTCGGAAGTTGGGGGGATAGAGGTATGGCAACCTACTGTGCATTTTTAAGAGGCGTGAATATCGGTGACAAGACGATGAAAATGGCCGAAGCCTGCGATGTGCTGAAAGCGGCGGGGCTTACGGGTGTTTTATCGGTGCTGGCTACGGGCAACCTGATATTTCAGTCCGACAAACCTCAGAGCGAGTTGCGGGGCTTACTTGAACAAGTTCTCACCAACCACTATAAGGACAGCGTAAGCCTGTTCGTGAAAAGTAAAGATGAGATATCGGCGTATCTATCTTCCGTGCCGTTTGAGGACAGCGCCGACCTTCATATCTATGCTTTTGTGTGTGAGACAGGATTTGAAAACACCCTGCTTGAAGAGTTCGGAAAGATAACTCCTACCGAGGGGGAAGCCGCTGAAATCAGCAACGGTCTGTTTTACTGGCAGTGCCGCAAAGGGGCCACACTTGATTCAGGGTTCTCAAAAATCCTCGGACGCAAGAACATGAAGGATAAGTTCACCAGCCGAAACATCGACACGATAGCGAAAGTGGAGGCAAAGATGAAATGATGGCTGACCTGCGTGGTGTGAAGTCTGGAGATGCTTTTGTGGCTCTATTGGAAAGCAAAATAGCCGCCGTGTTCACAGGCGACTACTTCGATATTTCCTTGCCAAATAATCTGGCGAACTCCGCGCCGCGCAACCCCTCGTGGTTCGGCTACTGCGCCGCCCTCAATGTCCTCGATTCAAGGGTGCTGTTCTCGACATTGCACACGAGAGAGTTGTTCAGCCCGACCGCTGACGGCACGAAGTCCGCATTGGAACGGCACCATCTGTTCCCGAAGGCGTACCTTGCGCGAATCGGCATAACGGACGACCGCGACCGCAACCAGACGGCGAACTTTGCCTTCATCGAGTGGAGTGACAACATAGAGATACTCGACACCAGCCCCGCCGAGTATATGAAAGACCAGCTTGCCAAAATCCCCGCAGGCGAGAAGGACGGCATATACACCGACCACGCACTGCCCGACGGCTGGGAGCATATGGAGTATGCCAACTTCTTGACAAAACGGCGTGTTCTGATGGCAAAGGTCATCAAGCATGGATATGAACGGTTGAGATGAGGTGCGGGGTTACAATCCGCGACAAGCGGTTTATCGAAGACCGCGAGCTGTCTCATAGGGTGATTGAGGAACTTGAAAAGGTTGTTCCTGTGTACAAACCTAAACCTAAAAAGAAGAAACCATCGAAGTCGGAGGAACATCTATGAAATCAGAACTAACAAAAATCCCCGGTATCGGGACAAACATGGCAGAACATCTGATTCGAGCAGGCTATCCAACAATTGAGAGCCTGAAAGGGCAAAGCCCTGACGAAATTTACGCTGCCGACTGCATTGCCCAAGGTATGCCAGTGGACAGATGCGCTTTGTACTGCTATCGGTTTGCGGTGTATTACGCAGACCACAACGGGCAGTTATCAGAGGGAAAAGCCAACTGGTGGGATTGGAAGGATTGAACCTTTTATACTGGAGTGCGGAAACATTTGCCATAAATAGGAGGACATGGTATAATAGGGTAAGAGTTTCACAGGAGGCGATTACTCTATGGACGGAAGGCATACTGCGAAACGAGGAAGACCCGCAAAGCCCGTTTCAAACCCCAGCATGATCACGAAAGCTGTGATCCAATTTCTGCAGACGAGTATGAGCGAGACGGTGGCAAAAAGGATTGCAGGTTTGATACTTATCGCCGCCGGCATTTCGAACGACCGCATCGTCGAACTAACCGGGCTGAGCGATCGAAGCATCTGGACACTCAAGAAAGCCGTAAATGGTGGCGACATAGACAGTCTCTTTACGACAGGGCGTGGCGGCGGCAGGCCCGGGAAAGCAAAGGGCATCGAGAGCGCCATCGCCGAGGAAGTGGAGAAAAACAACTATCACAGTCGCCAGCAGGTCGCAGACATGATATTTGAGAAATTTGGCATCAGGATGTCTGTTTCTGCAGTTGGGAAGCTTCTAAAAAAAACGGCATCAGGCGATTGAAAAGCGGCTCGATGCCCGCAAAAGCGAACGCTGCGGTTCAACGGGGATACTACGACACCATTTTACATCCACTGATGTCAAAGGCAAAGGCGAACAAGCTGACGTTACTGTTCCTGGATGGCTCTCACTTCGTCATGGGCTGCGACTTTCTTGGATATCGCCGTACAGCCCAAATCTGAACCTTATAGAGCGTCTGTGGAAACATGTCAAGAGTAGATTGCGTTCTAAATACTACGACCAGTTCGATGATTTCAAGGAAACTATAGATGCTATTATTGAAGACACAAGCAAGAGGAGCAAGAAGCTTATCGACAAACTCACTGGTAACTCAGCCCAGATATTTGATACGCTCGTCCCCATCAACGAAAACTCTTTCGTTGTCGATAGTGTCAGCAAGGACAAGACGGAAAATGTTGCTTAATTACTGCAAATATTTTCGCTCGTTAGTATAATAACTATATTGTGCGCTTATCGGGAGGTCAGCATGATGAGTAAGCTTTGCCTTTTCGGTGATTCGATTTCCAAAGGCGTTGTTATCGACGAACTGCGGGAACGGTATACGGTAACGAAGCATTGCTTTGCCAATATTCTGTCGTCTGGCAGCGCGAACCTTGAGCTGATAAATTTCTCCATGCTCGGTTGCACCGTTGGAAAAGGGCAGAGCATGATCGACAGACATATCAGAGCCGTCGAGGATTCCGAGCTGCTGGTGCTGGAATACGGCGGAAACGACAGCGACCATAATTGGAAAGAAATCGCTGCCAATCCCGCCGGCGAGCATTTGCCCAAAACCCCTGTCGCCGAATTCGACCGCATCTACCGGGGTATCCTGGACAAGTTGAACGCGATGGGGAAGCGGATTGCCATGCTCAACCTTCCGCCGATAGACGAGCGCAAGTATTTCGGCTGGTTCAGCAGAGGTCTGGACAGGGAGCGGATATTGCGCTGGCTTGGCGGTAATGTGACATATATATATAGATTCCATGAACTCTATAATGTCGCGGTATGCAACATAGCGGCAGAGCGCGGCGTTTCGCTGATTGATATCAGGACGGCCTTTCTGGAAAAGCGCAATTACAGCGACTTTCTCTGCGACGACGGGATCCATCCCAATGAGAAAGGGCACCAGCTCATCGCGGAAGCGATTGCCAAAGCAATACCCGATCTCGACAACCGGATATTTGGCAGACTTACTATGGCGAATCCCGCTCGATCAACTTGACAATCATCCGATAGTGTCGAAAGGCACATTCGGATCAGCAGCAAACCGCCGACTCGATATTGCTGTACGCTTTCGGCTTCCCGACCTTTGTGGTGGATGCCTACACCGTCCGGTTCTGCGGTCGGTACCCGATTGAGACGGGTAAGGATTACGCCGTTGTTAAGGCATACTTCGAGGGGAACTTGCCGAAGAGCGCGGAGGTCTACAACGGCTTCCACGCGCAGATCGTGATAAACGCAAAGGAGCATTGCCGGAAGAAGCCATTGTGCGACGGCTGTCCGCTCGGTGGGACTTGCGAGAGGTGCGAGATATGAAAGATGTTATCACGACCACAAGACTGATTCTGCGCGAGATGTCGATGGATGACCTGCCCGCCATGCGGGCAATCGTACAAGACGAGCAGACGATGTACGCTTGGGGACACGCTTGGAGCGAAGAAGAGACCGTGGCGGGGCTTGAAAAGCAACTCCGCGCCTATCAGGAGGATGGCTACGGACGCTGGGCGGTCGTGCTGAAGGAAACCGGTGCCGTGATTGGAATGTGCGGTTTGCTGTGGTGGGAAACAGATAAGGATAGAGTCCCCGAAATCGGCTACCTTTTCAACCGCGCCCACTGGCACAAGGGGTACGCCGCGGAAGCCGCGATTGCCTGTAAAAAGTATGCCTTTGATGTTTTGGGGTTCGGCGAGGTATTCTCCCTTGTCAGAGATACCAACTATCCGTCGATGAATGTGGCAATCCGCTCGGGTATGCTCATTCGCGGGCGATACACAAAACACTATCGTGACGAGGATATGCCGCATTATATCTTCAGCGTGAGGAAAAGCGAGGATGCCATATGACCCGCCAAGACCTCATCGACTTCTGCCTGACGTTCCCTGTCGCCTACGAAGACTACCCGTTTAACGATATCGCCGACCCCGGCGCGTGGCAGGTCTGTCGGCACAGGGAAAACAAGAAGTCCTTCGCGCTGATTTACGAGCGGAACGGCAAGCTGTGCGTCTGTTTATGAATCGAATTCGCCGATCAATGTGCAGGTTTTAAAATCAACGCGAAAGACGAGTATAACACTAGGCCAAGCGCCGCATCCTTGTGGTGAGGATGCGGCGCTTGATCAAAGTGCTCGCCGAACCTGAATCCGGATCCGCTGTACCTACAGTATGCTCAGTCCTCTTTTGCCAACGCCGATGTAAACCGTTCGAGCATCGCCGCCGCCTCGGCGCGGGTCGAATTGCCTTTCGGATCGAATTTGTCTCCGCTTTTGCCATTGATGATGCCTGCGGCATAGAGCGCTTTGACCGCGTCAAGTGCATAACTTGATATATCGGATTCATCGTTGAATTTTGCGTATTCGTGCATCGCCAACAACTCAAAGCCGTGTGTCTCCGCGAAACGATGAAGCAGTACTGTAAGGTCCTGGCGTGTGACGTTGTCGTTCGGCGCAAAGGTAACCGCGCTTTTGCCGTTCACAATGCCGAGCCCAGCCGCCCATGCGACTGCGTCGGCGTAGTAAGCGTTCGCGTTGACATCTTCAAACGGCGAGGCAGTAGTGACTTTTGGTTTGCCCATCAGCCGATACAAAATCTCGACGAACATGGCACGATTGAGGGATGTATCTGGTGAGAATCTGTTATTTCCAGTGCCGTTCATGAGTCCATATGTACTTGCAAAATCGATGTTTTTGGCGTACCAAACGCTGGCTGGGACATCGATAAACCCGGGAATCTCAACGACAACATAACCAAACGGAGCATCTTTGTCAGCTTTGATCTTAACGCCCTCTTTGATCGTAAGTACAAGTCCGTTCTCCAGTGCGACATGCGCGCCGCTGGCACCGATTGTGATGATGCTGTTTTCATCGATTGTGGAACTGCCAGGTACTGTGACAGTTGCGTTTTTACCAGTGATTTCGGTTGGGAGAGTGGGGAGTTCAGGTTTTTTGTCCGGAGCAACGGTGCCGCCACCACCTCCTGCTCCGGGACTATTACTACCTGATGGGTTTGTCACCGTCAAGGTGCCGTTTGTATATGTCACATCATAATTTTGTGGGCAGGACAGTTCACCTGGAGTGATCAATATCAGATAGGTCCCGGCAACGTTCGCGTTTGCAGTCGGTGAGCTGACACTATATGGTATTGTCCACGAATCGGTGCCCAATAAGGCCGATGGCGTCTGTGTCGCCGTGAATGCCGGCAGTGCCGAACCGCTTGTGATGGATTTATCATCAGCTTTCACGGTGAGCGGCGCTTTGCTGATGTTGAAGAAGACCGTTTGCGGCTGATAGACATTCTCGTCGTCCGCTGTTTTGCTGAGCGTCAACGCGTAGTATCCTGCCTGAATCGGAGCTTCTCCGTCCTGCCATGTGAGCGTGTATCCTCCATTATTGACATAGGTGACAGCTCTGGAATCATATCGCTTATCCAGTGCAATCTCTTCGTTGATTTCAACGATTGTCTTTTCGGTGACCGTGACCGTGATGGCCACTGTAAGATCATTGTAATTCATGTGTTTGAGTGTAACACTAGCTATGCCGCTGGTCGACAGATTCAATGTCAGCGTCGTCTGAAGATCGCCTGCCACAGTTGTATACGTCCAACCCTGTGGTACTGGTAAAATGTTCGCAAGTGTGAATGTCTTGCTTTCATTTGCATGTATATAAACCGTCGCCGCCGCCGGTATGGGTGTATAATCTGCCTTTGCGATGGTATAGCTGCCGAGCAACAGTGTCGCTGCCATATAGTTTGCGCCTTCTGTGACGACCGCTCTCACGGCATATATACCGGCATCTCTGGGTGATATTTCGCTGTCGTCATATTCGACGGTGAGCGCGCCGAAGCCGGTGACGGTACTTTTCGCAGTAAGATCTCCAATTCCCTGTACAAGGCCTGTATAGATATGATCTGTCGGGATGGCAAAGTTCAGATCGTCGACCGACGGTAGTTTTTTGTTGACTGTCAGCGTATAGGATACGGTATCCTCCGCCCACTTGCCCGGGACTGACGCCGCTGTCGCGGTGATTACCACGATTCCCGCGCCGACGACTTGCACCTCGCCGGTAGCAGTGTTCACAGTTGCGACATTTGAGTCTGAACTCGTATAAGAGATCGCGCCGCGCGTCCCGATGCCACCATTGATAACATCGTTATCGCTGGCTGTGTGCGTCGCGACATTTGTAAAATTGGTGTCGCCGTATGTTTTTGTCACACTGGCATCGGTAAATGCCATAGGTTGCAGGTCGTCTTCGACGATGGTCAAAGTTGCTGTTTTATAGTGGACATCGGTGTATTGTACATAAGGTCTTAGTGGATAGAAAGTCGGCAGTTCGCCGGGTACCGGTGCGAGGTGTATATAGGCATTATACCGTATATAAGTGACCAAGTAAACGCCGACATCTGTCGGGGGTATCGTGCTCTCTTCGTAGAGAGTGCCATCTTTCCCCTCATACAACGTAAATTCCTCAAAGGAAGAAGTGTATTCATCTTGACTTGGCGGCAGCGTGCCAATAAAAGAGCCTGTAAAGTCTATAGAGCTGCCTGTAAAGTGTACAGTAGCGGACTCTAAAGAAAGCTCATTTGACTCTGGACGTAGAGCTTCATACCAAGAATAACCTATCAGAGTATACCAACGCGCATACACATCGTCATGAGCCCATCACCAGGGGGGGCTGAAGGCATATTCATCTGCGTTATCTATAAAACTTGCCCACGCGGCCGGAGCTGTTACAAACAGCATGAGAGCTGCGAGCAGAAGCGCAATCATGCGACGCCCCATTTTAGAATCCTTCTTACGTTCCATTCGTTTCTATCTCCTTTAATACTTCGGATTTTACAGTTTGGCTGATTTTTGCCAGTGGCTGCTCTTGTTCAATCGCGTTGTCACGAATGAGTTTGATCTGTGAGAGATACTCATCCCGTCGAGGAGATCGCCATATCATGCTTTTGGCCCAGGCGTAAGCATCCTCGTGATATGGGGCGTGATTGTATGACAATACAGCATTTTCGGCGGCCATGTCATATTGACCATCTGAAAATTTTCTTCTGCAATTTGCCGATAGTACTCCGTTTTGGTGATTCCAATCCTGCTAAAGAGAGGTATCAGCAGAATGAGAAGAACTACAGCGGCACCGCTCACTCGAATCGTGCGGATCTTCCGCAAAAAAATACGTTCCTGTGGTAATAGTTGGGCCACCAGTATGCCCAATAATGTTGTGACAGATAGGAAAGAGAGCGAAAAGTCAAATAAGGCGTGAAAAAGAATCATGACTACCGCTATTCTCGTCTGTGGAAGTTGAGCATCATTTGCTCGCTGGGCGTTTTTTGTTTGAAAAGCATATTTAGCATCCTTTCTGTGATTCATTTCTTTCTTCTGATTTGCGGCAAAAAGAAAAATTAACACAAAAACCGCGGCGAGAGCCAGGAATCCTGCATCCGTTGCAATAGCGGCAAAGCCACTGTGCATTACATTGGCGGTATAGAAAGCCGTTTGTCTCTCAAATACTTCATATTTCCAAGCCCCAGGACCGATGCCTATAGGATTTGCCGCGGCTGTTTTCATCGCATCTGTAATCTGCATAAGTCTATCGAGATATGTCGACACAGGACGCAGTCCAAAAGAAAGAAAACCGACAACTGCCACAGCCGGGAGTGCCGCAGATATCATCCAAAACACCTTTCGTTTGCGGAGAAATGCATACAGATACCATCCCAAAATATATACGCTCAAAGCGCCGACGGATTGCGTCAAGACGATTGCGATATCCAATATAAAAGCAATTCGTTTTCCCCATTTGTCACTTCCGGTATGCATTAAGAACGCACAAATCACCAGGTAAAGCGCATATGCGTTTGCATATTGAAATGTACCGCTCAAACGCCAATCTTTAACAAATACAGTTTCACTTATCAATCCCATTGCATGCACGGAAAATGCGATTATGCCAACAGTGGCGGCCACAGCTCCTGAGATCATAATGGCCTCGCGACAATCGGTGTGTGTTTGATAGCACAACCATATCCAAATAAAAATTGACAGCAATTTTATGGTTGTTACAATATATTCCACCTTGCATCCGTGTACAATTGTTGACAGACAGTAAAGCGCGATACAGATCATGAAGGGGATCGTGAACCAAGGAGGCGGTACGACGCGAATTTTGATTGCAAAACATGTCGCGCATACCAGGGCAAACAGGATCCATACCGGATCTGGTATGCCGCCCTGCCAGAGCACGAGTATTGTCATCACTACGGTAAATACTCTTTTCATCTGTCCTCGGCCGTCCCCTCCGGCATACGCCAAGCCTTACACGCCAATGGACATTTTCAAGCGCTTTTTAGGGGCGGCTTCCGATTTGTCTTCAATGACTTCCAATCGAAGAGCCTTCAAGTATTTGTTTAGATATCGGTTTTTATCACTCTGAAGCTGTTTTTCGGTACCGGTAAATCGGCATTCTTCGAAGATGCTATCGACAATGTCGTCGACATCGAACACAGACCAAATCCCAGTCTCGTTGAAATCGTCGACGTATGCCTGCAATGAAGCTTTGAAAGCCATTTCCTTGAATTCTTCGATGTTACCCTTGCTAAAGTCATCCATCGCACAGTAATAAATGCCACTGTTGGCCATCGCGTCTTTGAGTGCGCTTCCGGTTTTAGAATATTCCATCAGGATGAGGAAGTCTGCTTCGGGGAGGGCTTTATATAGTCCCCAAAAATCCGAATCGGATGAGGCCAGGATAAAAGACCCAACGCCGTTTTGAAAGTGTTCTCTGCATACGCCGGCTGTCAGAGTTATATCAACAAGACTTTTGTACTGCGAAACTCTGTTTATACGGATATGTTCGACCGGAATCCGGAGAAATTTGCTGATGAGCGACCACGCCGGTGTGGTATGAGGATCATCGTAAAGTATAACCTTCGAAAGCTTCGATACGGCCGCAGGGCTGAGATTGTGCAACGTTGAAAACAGATTGTATATATCGCAGTTTTCGCAGTCAACTACAAGAACGGTGCTGAAGCTTCTTTCTATAAATTGATAGATGTTGGTCTTGGTGGCGTCGCCAGCATCCCGAACAAGACCGTGCGCATTGAAGTGTACGCCATGGGCATCATAAAGCAAAACGAGAAACTTTTCATCGCTGTTGAGTATGTTGCCGTCCTCCTTCAGGATTTCTTTCGGCCAGTTGATATAGGCTTGAAACGGGTAGGTATATGCATTCTCCCAATAGCGTTTTTTGGCTTTGTTTAAGACATCGGCTTTCGTATTCTTTGGCAAGACATAACAACCAGGCATCAGAAATAAATCTCTGATGTACTCCCACGCGACCCAGCTTGGGATTAGATGTTTGCATTTGTCAATATTATCAAGTATCAGCTTGTTAAAAAAGACAATATAGTGATTGATAGTGGTGTTGGTTTTCAAAACTTCAAGTCCTTGAGAACGCAGCCATTTGATATCTTCATTGTCCACAAGCTTGGGCATATTGTCAATATTTATAAGTGCGTTTAAGTTGTTCTCAACCACCTTATAGTCCCGAAGCATCACATTTCGAAGAAGACATAGATTGCGCATGATTCTCGCAGCTTTATCTTCGTTCAGCTTCTCATATAGTTCTGGGCAGTCGTTGAGATATACATTGTCTAGGTGGTATTTTTTGATGCCGAGCAAATACGCCATTGTCGTAACGATGTTTTTGGTGAGCTTGCGGTTGTATGCAATGAACGGTCTCGTTTCCTGCTGGGCTGAGGGTTGTTCGAGGGATAACATGTCCGATGCTGTTTTCATTTGGTAAATCCTCCTAAATTTGGTAAAATACGGTCTATTTTCTGCAAGCGGCAGAGATGGGAAAAGGTTTGCCACACTGAGAGTCTATCAGATGAAGTCCCCTGCCGTCAATGAAATTTCTGAGATTCTCGGTATCAAACAGTTGTACGAGGGGCCAGTCGGAGTCCAATAACACCGGCGGCGCGGCGGCGTGGATTTTTCCCGAAATCAAAAAAACATTGACAACAAGACAAAACGGCGGCCAAAGCCGCCGTTTTACATAGAGTAGCCATATAGGTTGCCATCTGGCAAGCCCTCAGACGAGGTGAAGGAGGCAGGCGGCGGTTTGGTCGGCGTGGCGTTCTACGGAGGCAAAGTCCATGTAGGGGTGGTAGTAGGTCTCCAGTTCGTCGTGGAGACGCTTGGCACAGGCCAAGGCTTCCACCGCTTCGCACAGCAGGGCACGCTCGGTCTTGTGCAAAAAACGCAGGCGGATGCGTTGGCGGCGCAGCGGTTCCGGGTTTAGACAGGCGTTTAGCCGAAGACGGCGGAAAGGCTTGCTGTCGTAAACATGCAGGTGCCCGGAAGAGACAAAGCCGACCCCCAGACCGGGGAGCAGCACATGCTCAAGTTGATGGGTCGGGTTCATCGGGCTGTAGCAGGCGACGGCCTCCTGCCCGGCGGCGAGCGCCGCCTCCAGGATGGGAGAGAGCATCATGTGCGCCAGCCCGTAGTCGTCGTTCAATTCGTAGAGGCGCGGACAGAGGACGCGCGCCGTGTCGTAGCGGCAGAGCAGGCCGCGCGGCGTGATGGCGCTGAGGAAACGCTTTTTCAGCGCCGCACCGGGGCCCGGTTTGATCTCCCGGCCGATGATCCCCCGTGCGCGGCGTGCCAGCGTGTCCAGCGCCGCGCCGCCGAGTATGGAGTCGAACATGTCGTCCTCCAACGCGCGGGCGGCGGATAGGCAGCGGGTGGCGCGCGCGTAACACGGGCGAATCGCGCGGATCAGCCGCTGGATCTCCGTCCGGTTCGCCTTGACGGCGCCGATGTCGCAGTGTGTGCCCAGGTTGCAGTAACGCTCGACTGCCAGCGGGAAGACAGGTTCCACCACATGGGGCGCGGTGCCGTCGACGATGGCGGCGTTTAGGCTGGGAAAAATCACGCCGTCCAGCGAATCGGGGTCGGAAGAGCAGAGGATGGATTCGACGCTGTGACCGGCAGCGGTCACCAGCGCGCCGACGTGACGCATGAAAGTGGATTTCCCGCAGCCGGGCCCTCCCTTGAGTACGATGACGTCCCGTGCGGTGTCCGGATCGATGAGTTCGTCGTACAATGAGTAAAACCCTGACGGGGTGTTGGCGCCCAGAAAGAATTCTGCCGACATGACGGTCCCTCCCAAATTTTCCTGACATCTGAACCATCCTATGCACCTGAGAAAGCCGTGGTGAAAAAGAGGAGACCTGCGCCGCACAACAAAAAGCCCGGCCTCCGCTCAGCGCGGAGATCGGGCCCGTTTTACCGGTGTTACGCCAGGGTTTCGGGACAGCACTCTAAGATGGCGGTCTCCAGGATTTTTAAGTCGTCGAAGGCTTCCGGGCGCCGGCGCGGGTCGCGCAGCAGAAACGAGGGGTGGAAGGTGGCCATGAGTCGATAGTCCCCGCGCGGAAAGATCGCGCCGTGTTCACGGGTGATCTTAAAATCTTCCTTGATGATGCGCGTCGCCGCGATACGGCCCAGACAGACGATGATTTTGGGACGGATCAACGCGACTTGGTTGCGCAGCCAGCCGATGCAGGCGTCCTGTTCTACCCCGAGCGGATCGCGGTTGCCCGGCGGGCGGCACTTGACGATGTTGGCTATGTAGACGCGCGTGCGGTCGAGCCCGATGACCGTCAGCATATCGTCGAGCAGCTTGCCCGCCCGACCCACGAAAGGTTCCCCGGTGAGATCCTCCTGCTGTCCGGGCCCCTCTCCGATGAACATCACGCCGGCATCCCTCCGGCCCACGCCGAAGACGACGTTTTGCCGGGTCTCAGCCAGCGCACAGCGCGCACAGCCGCGCACCGAGGACTCCAAGGCTTCCCAAGAAAGCAGATGCGCCACCCTCTCTCCGCCGGCGCGCACTTCCGACACTTGAACCGGAGACGGCGCGCCACCTGTTTCGACACCGCGCGCGGGGGACAAAAGCCCCCCGCGCGCGGCCGGCGAGTAAGTCTGTAAGCCGAGTTCTGTCTTGAACAGTCATCTATCTAGGCCACGCGTTGCCGCATGGCTCCAGCCACCTGTGGGGACGGCCGGGCCAGCCTTGCGTCCCACTGAGCGGTGTTGCTCCGGATAGAGTTTACAGGGCCGCCCGGTCTCCCGGGCGCCGGTGAGCTCTTACCTCGCCTTTCCACCCTTACCCGGACGGCCGCCGGCAAAGTCGCCGGCAGCCACCAGGCGGTATATCTCTGTTGCACTATTCCTGGAGTCGCCTCCGGCGGGCGTTACCCGTTATCCTTGCCCTATGGAGCTCGGACTTTCCTCGTGCGCGGCCTTTCGGCGCTGCACACGCGACTGCCCGGCTTACTCGCACCCAATATTGTACCAGCCGCCTGGGCAAAAGTCAAAAGATTTCCCGAGGATGTCTTCCGTAACCCTGGCGGCGGCGTCAGGGTTACACTTCCATCTGCCGGCCCAGAAAGCCCGCCGCGACTTGGGTGAGCTTGGATTCCGTGTCCCCCATGGTCGCCGGGGCATCACTCGTCAGGACGAGGAGCAGCACGCAGCCAGACACGTCGCCCTCTGCCAAAATCGGAGCCGCGACGCCCACATGGTATTTTTCGTGTCCCTCAAGGACCGGCACTTTGGCGTCCCCCTGCTGACAGCGGTAGGTCTGACGTTCCTCCATGATCTGTTCCACGCCCTCGCTCAGGCGTTTGTCTACCATCTCGCGTTTGGCCGGTCCGGACACGGCGATCACCGTGTCCCTGTCGGTGACGGCGGTCATAAATCCGCTGATCTTGTGCAGCGTCTCACAGATCTGTGCGGCAAAATCGGACATCTCGCCCATCGGGGAATATTTTCGAAAGATAACGCCGCCTTCCTTGTCGGTATAGATCTCCAACGGGTCTCCCTCGCGGATGCGCATAGTTCTGCGAATTTCCTTGGGGATCACTACCCGTCCCAAGTCGTCTATGCGTCTGACGATGCCTGTGGCTTTCACGATCCGGAACCCTCCTGATGTTGATTGTCGTCCACGCGCCGGACGGGCGGCCGGACCGCCGGCTGGTGTCCGTCGCGGCACTGCACCCAGTTCATGCCGAGCGCGCGGCCGTAATCCCTAGTATTCGTCAGATTTGGGTACACTATACAAAACACGACGTCAGAGGGAGAGCGGGGCTCCGAACAGTTCCGCCGGCCCGGGAGAGACAGGCACGCGCCGCGACAGCCAGAAAAGACCCGCCGCAAAGAGCAGTACGCTGATCCACTGGGAGGTGGACACCCCAAAAGCAAAGCCGCGGACGGCGTCGCCGCGGAAGAATTCCAGTGTGAACCGCAGCGGCGCGTAAAGCAGGAGATACAGCGCCAGTGTATGCCCCGGGACATGCGGCCGGCGTTCGTACCACAGCAGGACCAGACAGATCAACAGGTTGCCGGCGGCCTCGAAGAGCTGCACCGGCAGGCGCGCCACGCCGTTGGCCTCAAGCAGCGGCGAATGCCTAAAGACAGGCCCCCACGACACTTCTATGCCGTAACAGCAGCCGCCCAGAAAACAACCTACCCGGCCCAGCATGTGCCCGGCGGGAATGGCAGGCGCAAACAGATCGGCCGCCGTGGTAAAAGGGAGCCGGAACCGGCGGAGGTACCACAGGGCCGCCAAAAAGCCGCCGATGACGCCGCCGTAAAAGACCAACCCGCCGCTCAGAGTAAGAAAAGACTCCCACGGGTGCGCGACTACAAGATCCCAGTGGCGCATCGCCCGGGGGATGTTCGTGAGCAGGAAGGTCAGCTTAGCCCCGGCGAGTGCGCCGACGATGCACAGGACAAAGAGATTCACGGCGTCCGCCCGCGGGAAGGCGAGGCGTCGGCAGCGCAGCAGCGCCAGAACGCCCGCCAATGCGCCGCCGAGGACCGCCATGAGCCCGTAGGACGAGATCTGGCGCCCGAACAAGGACAAAAACGGGTGCATGTGCGCACACCTCCGTCCCGCGGCCGCAGCGTGTTCGGCCGGGCCCAAATAAACAACACGGTTCCGCCCGGCGTATGACCCGGAACGGAACCGGTGTTTGCAAAAAGATCATCCGGATGTACTTGCCCGAAGCACGATCTGCCGCACCGAAAAGAAACGCCGTCGGAGCAGCGGTATCGATCAATAATCCCAAAAATCAGGAAAACCACCCATGGAACTGCCGATAGCGGTCAGGCAGAGCGTGCAGGTTACAAAGACGAGCACAGCAAGCCCCAACGCGATAATATTGCAGATGAGGCCGCCGGTGGCGACACCGCTCGACGCACCCACGGCAGCGTTCTTTTTCCGCGCGTTGATGGCCAAAATAAGACCGACGACGGACATGACAATGGCGATGATGTTGACCCAGCCAACCCACGCGAGCACCAATGAGATGATGCCAAGAACCAACGAGGCGACGCCCATGCCATGTCCCGGCGCCTGCTCTGACTGGGCGTCATAGAGCGGCGGATACGCTGACCCAGCGTCCTGCTGATACGGGGGCTGATAGGCTTGCCCCTGATAAGGCGGCTGACCTTGGTAAGGCGGTTGCTGATAAGGCGGCTGGCCCTGATAGGGTTGTTGCGCCTGATAGGGCGGCTGTTCCTGATGAGGTTGCTGCGCCTGATAGGGCGGCTGTTCCTGATAGGGTTGCTGCGCCTGATAGGACGGCTGCTCTTGATAGGGTTGCTGCGCCTGATAGGGCGGCTGTTCCTGATAGGGTTGCTGCGCCTGATAGGGCGGCTGCTCTTGATAGGGTTGCTGCGCCTGATAGGGCGGCTGCTCTTGATAGGGCGGCTGCGCCTGATAAGGCGGCTGTTCTTGATAGGGCGGCTGCCCTTGGTGGGGGGGTTGTGTCTGGTAAGACGGCCCCGGCTGAGGCGGCTGCTCGGGGTTGCCGTAGGGGTTATTCTGCTTGTTTGGGTCGTTCGAATAATCCACTGTCTCCCCTCCTGTCGAGTTGAGTGATTGGGTACCTTGAAAAACTTTGAGCCCGGCGCTTCATTTGGCAGAAGTTTGCTAAAGGCGCCCGATTATGAATCCGCACCGTGCCCTTTTTGTTTAGGCACCTATTTCGTGGTTATCATATCACGCCTAAAGGCGCTTTGTCAAACCATTTCCGCTATTTTCCTCGCTTTTTAGGGAAGAAAATGCAGTCGGCAGAGCGGCGATCAGGGCGGCGCACGATGCAAGGTCGCGCAGGTCGGCCATTTCGGCCGCCGTGTGCGCGTAGCGGACCGGGATATCGACAGCCCCCGCTGGCACGCCGGCTCGGGAGGCGAGGACGGCGCCGGCGTCGGAACCGCCCTGCGTCGGCACGGCCCGTTGGAGGGGAATCCGGTGTGTCCGGGCCGTGTCCTCCAGAAGGCGCACCAGATGGGCGGGTGTGATCAACGTGTCGTCCATCACCCGGAGGGAAGCGCCGCCGCCCAGCGTCACGTCGTTTTTGCAGGTGCTCTCCGGCGTGTCGCCGGCCTCGGAGACGCCGACAGAGACGGCCCACGCCGGCGCGAGCGCATAGGCCGCTGTGCGAGCCCCGCGCGCACCGAGCGCCCCCTGAACCGTAAACACAAAGGAGAGGTCGCACGCCGGCCGCCGCTTCTGCGCCAACACGTGCAGCAGCACCGCACAGCCGGCGCGGCCGCTCAGGCCGGGCGAGATGATCCGACTGTCTGTCACAAAGCGCTCCGCCGCATACGCGGCGCGGTCCCCGACCTGCACCGAGTCGGTGCGGCCGGCTATGCCGAAATCGAGATAGCAATGTTCCCAAGAAACGTCCTTCGGCGCAATCTTTCCCTCGTGAGCCAGGACGCCGCACACGCCGTCCTCCAGCACAAACACGCGGCCCAGTGCGTGGAACAGAGGCAGCGCGCCCACGGGGGCCACGCGCGCAAACCCCGCCGCGTCGACATGTGTGACGAGCAGGCCGACGGTGTCCATGCGGGCGGACAACATGAGGTGCGGGCCCGGACCGCGCCGGCGGGCGATCACATTGCCGAGCGCGTCCGTGCGGATTTCATCCGCATGGGCGGCCGCCAGCGCCGAGATCGCCCGGGCGACTTCGCCTTCGCCGCCCGACACCCCGACAATGCCCGCCAGCGCCTGCAAGGTTTTTGTGATCTCCGGTATCCCCGCTGTCTCTGCCATAACATCCGCCTCCAGTTTGATCGAATCAAAATGGTAATATTTAGATATCTTATTCCGGTATTTGATGAGTGGCCGTGTCATGACGACGCCGGCAGCTGTGCAATGAATGTGCACAAAAGGGTGTAGAGATGTGTGAGATCGGCGGTGTCCGCCAGGGAGTGGGCACTGTGCAGGTAGCGCACTGGCAGGGCCAGCGCGGCGGTTGGCACGCCGCACCGGCTGAGGTGAAGCGCGCCCGCGTCCGTACCGCCGGCCAGAAATTCCTTATATTGCCACAGAACGCCGGCAGTCTCAGCCGCCGCAATCAGCCGCCGTACCAAGGCCGCATCGTATACCGCACCCCGGTCCATGACGGGGATGACCGCACCGCCGCCCAGGCGGCAGACCTGCTTGTGCGGCGGCAGGTCCGGCTGTTCGGCCGCCGTGGTGCTCTCCACCACCACGGCGAGATCAGGGGCAAGAGCCTGGCCCGCCGCGTGCGCGCCTCGGGCGCCGACCTCTTCCTGGACCGTAAAGACCGTCCAGGTGTCGAGCGCCGGGCGCGTCTCGGTCAGAAGCCGGATCAGGCAGGCGCAGCCAGCCCGGTCATCCAGCGCCTTGGCCCGGATCCACCCATCCCCGAAGTCCGCTGGCGGGCTGTGGAAGGCGCACACGTCGCCCGGCGCGGCCATCGTCTCGGCCTCCGCCCGGTCGCGCGCGCCAAGATCGATGTAGAGATCCTCGACTTTTGGGGGTTTTTCCTCCCCCTCGCGGTCGCGCAAGTGGTAGGCCTTGAGACCGATCACCCCCGGGTGTTTGTCCGGCCCGACCGAGACGCGGCGCCCCGGGAGGACGCGCCGGTCGAACCCGCCGATACAGCCGAAGCGCAGGTACCCCTCGTCGGTGATCTGCTTGACAAGAAAACCTACCTCGTCCATATGGGCGCAGAGCATGAGTGTCCGGCCGTCCGGCCGTACGCCGCGCCGAAAAACCATCAGGTTGCCGAGCGCGTCCTCGCGGATCTCATCGGCGTGGGGAGCGACCCGCCGGCGGATTGCGTCGCGTACCTCGTCTTCCCAGCCGGAAACGCCGTCCAGCGCGCAGAGTGCCTTGACCAATGCAATCATGTTTTCACCTCGCGCCTGCCCGGCGTTTTGTGGAAAAATGGACGTTTCAATCAACCTTGCCTCTGCCGGCGGCTCTGTGCCGGCAGGCAATCCTCCAGTTCGGGGGATGAGAGGAGAGCGCAAAGGAGGCGCGCGGTGTTCTCCAGATCGTCCAGGCGGAGCGTCTCGACGGGGGTGTGCATGTACTTGAGCGGCACCGACAGCACGGCCGTCGCGGCGCCCGCGCCGGCGATCTGCAGTACCCACCCGTTCGTACCGCTGGAACCCTCCATCGCCTCGATTTGAAAGGGAATCTCCCGCGCCCGCGCCTGCGCGGTCAGCGCTGCCGCCAGGCGGCGGTCGCAGTTGGGACCCACGCCGATGCACGGCCCGCCGCCGGGCGCGAATGTGCGCGTGCGCGGGGCGTCCGGCGTGTGCGCGTGGGTTACATCCACCGCGATGCAGGCGTCCGGCCGCAGGCCGAAGGCCGCCGCGCGCGCGCCCTGAAACCCCGCCTCCTCCTGCACGCTGCCGCACACCGCGAGGTCCACGGCGCACGGGGCGTCCCCCAAAAGGGCCAACGCGCGCAGCAACACGGCAAATCCGGCCCTGTCGTCCAGCGCGCGGCCGGTGTATTGCCCGCCGCCGAGCGGAAAACAGTCCGCGTCGAAGACGCCGAACGTGCCCGCCGGAAACCGGCGCGCCGCTTCGGCCTCCGCGAAGCCGGTATCGATAAACAGGTCCTGCACCGGTGTCATGCGCACGTCGCCCGTCCCCTGCAGGTGAGGAGGCAGGCAGGTGACGAGCCCGGAGCCGGGCGGGCTACCCAACAGGCGTACGACTTGGTTCGGCAGGATGCGCGGGTCGATGCCGCCCACCGTGCGAAAGCGCAAAAAGCCCTGCGCGCGGCCTGTGACGACAAAACCGACCTCGTCCAGATGGGCGTCCAACAAAAGCAGAGGCGCCCCCGGCCGGCCGCAACGCTTCTGACCGATCAGGCTGCCAAGCCGATCGATTTCCACGCTGTTTACCAGTGGGGCCAGCAGTGCCGCGGCGCCGCGTACGACCGGGCTTTCCCGGCCGGCCGGCCCCGGCCAAGCGGTAAGCTCTGAGAGTGTCGTCAGCAGATCCGTCATACGAGCGCCTCCGTTCCCGACCGGCGGGCCATCGCTCGGGCGAGCACCAGCTCTTTGAATCGATTCCCGCGCGCCTCGAAGTTGGGGAACTGGTCAAACGAGGCGCAGGCTGGTGAGAGCAGGATGATGTCGCCGGGCTCCGCCTGCGCAAAGGCCATCTCCACCGCCCGCGCGAGTTCCCCGGCGTCGGCGATGGGCGGTGCGCCGGGCACACCCGCCACGGCGGCGCGAATCGTCCCCGCCGTGGCGCCGATGAGGATAAGCGACTTTACATGCGCCGCCGCCGCCGGTCCCACGTCGTCAAACGGGATGTGCTTGTCGTACCCGCCTGCGATGAGAATCACCTTTTGTGTGAACGCGCGCAGCCCGGCTAGCGTTCGGGTGGGGCTGGAGGCGATGGAGTCGTTGTAGCAGCGCACGCCGCCGACCTCCGCGACGAGTTCGATCCGATGCGGTACGCCGGCGAAATCCCGGGCGATCCGCGCCATGACCTCCGGGCGCACACGTCCGTACAGCGCGGCGCAGGCCGCCAGATAATTTTCCACATTGTGCGTCCCGGGCAGGCGGATTTCCCGTGCGGCAAACAGGCGTTCGCACCGGCCGTCCTCTCGGACGACGAGCGTGCCGTCCTGAAGCGACACACCCTCCGGCAGCGGCGCGGTTCGAGAGAAGAGGCGCGCCCGGCCCGGGGCCGCCTGGGCCATGGTCCGCGTATGCGCACAATCGGCGTTTAAGACGACCAGCCCGCTTTTGTCCTGGTGGCGGAAGATGTTCTCCTTGGCCTGCATATATTCCTCCATCGAGAGATGGACGTCGAGATGGTTCGGCGTCACATTGGTGATCACCGCTGTGGCGGGACTCGTAGATAGGGTCATCAGTTGAAAGGACGACAATTCCAGCACCGCCGTGTCGCCCGGGGTCATGCGGCCGGTGTCGGCGAGCAGCGGCCGGCCGATGTTGCCGCCCAAGTGGACGGTCATACCCTCGGCGCGAAGCATCTCCGCGATCAGCGAGGTAGTCGTCGTCTTTCCGTCGCTGCCGGTCACGCCGATGACGGGGCAGGGGCAGACGGACAGAAAGTCCTCGATCTCCGAGGTGACGACGGCGCCGTTTTCGCGGGCGCGTACGAGGGCCGGCAGGTCGGGGCGCATCCCCGGCGTGCGATAGATGCGCTGCTGTGTGAGATGCGCCAGGTAGTCGGGTCCGCAGCGCAGCTCGACGCCCAGCGCCGCGAGTTCGTCCGCAACAGGTCCGAGTGCCGCACGCGTCTTTCGGTCGCAGGCGGTCACGTGCGCGCCGGCGTCCGCCAGCAGGCGGATGAGCGGCGTGTTGCTGACGCCGATGCCGAGCACGGCCACCGAAACGCCCCGGAACGCGCGGAGGTATGCGTCAAACGAAGGAGTCATGCTTCACCTCAACCGGTCTCAAAAGGTCCGGAGCGGGTGCCCCGGTTTCTTCTATTATACGCAAGGCGTCGGAGAAATTCAATGTTCTGTTTGGCGTGCCCCCAAAAGGCCGCGCCCAAAAAACGCGGCCCTCTCTTGCTCTTTGCCCGATTGCTTGGTATAATAAACAAATTACAGATGGGGAAGAGGAAACAGATATCCATGAAATATCAGGCGTGGACCGGCCGGCCGGCGGACGATCGGTCGGTGGAGAGATTGGAGGCGGCGGGGTACGGACCGCTGCTGGCGCGCGTGCTCTGCGCGCGGGGCTGTGCGGCGCCCACGGAGGCCGACGCATTTTTGTCAACGGACCTCGCCGCGCTGCCAGATCCCTTTTTACTGCGCGATATGGACCGTGCCGTGGCGCGTATCCGGCAGGGGCTTGCGGCGGAGGAGTGCATGGCGGTGTACGGCGACTACGATGTAGACGGCATCACCGCGACCGCGCTGTTCACGCATGCGCTACGCGCGCGGGGGGCTCGCGTAATCTGGTATGTCCCCGACCGGCTTGAGGAGGGGTACGGACTGAATGTCCCCGGGCTCGCACAGCTGCGCGAACAGGGCGTGAGTCTGGTCGTCACGGTGGACACCGGCGTGACGGCCGTCGCCGAGGCCGAGGCCGCCCGGGCGCTTGGCCTCGATCTCGTAATCACGGATCATCACCAGTGCCGGGAGATGCTCCCAGACGTCTGCGCCGTCGTCAACCCCTGCCGACCGGACTGCGGCTACCCGTCCGCTTTGGCGGGCGTCGGCGTCGCCTTCAAGCTCCTTTGTGCGCTGGAGGCGCCCGTGGCCGCGGCGGAGGTGCTGGCGCGCTACGGCGACCTCGTGGCACTCGGCACGGTGGCTGACATCATGCCGTTGACGGGCGAGAACCGCGCGCTCGTGGCCAGGGGGCTCTCTCTACTAGAAAGCAGCCCCCGTTTGGGGATCCGATATCTGTTGCAGGAGGCAGGTCTCACGGCGGGGCGGCTCACGGCCGACTCGATCGGCTACGGTCTCGGGCCTCGGCTCAACGCGGCCGGGCGCATGGGCCGGGCGCAGACGGCCGTCGAATTGCTGCTCACGGACGAGCCGGCCGAGGCCGCGCGTCTGGCCGGCGAGCTCTGCGATTTAAACCGCCACCGCCGGCAGGTGGAAAACGCGATCTTCAAGGACGCGCTGGCCCTGCTGGCGGATGAAGCGCTCCCGCCGGCCATTGTGCTGGCCGGCCGCGGCTGGCACGCAGGCGTGATTGGCATTGTGGCCGCTCGGCTGGCCGATCATTTCGAGCGGCCCGTCTTTCTCATCTGTCTGGAGGACGAGAGTGGCCGCGGGTCGGCGCGCAGCGCCGGCGGTCTGAATCTGGTGGATGCGCTGACACAGGCGTCCGATCTGTTGGATCATTACGGCGGACACGAAAAGGCCGCCGGGTTTGCTCTTCCCGCGGCACATGTCGACGCGCTCCGTGAGCGGCTCTGCGGCGTCGCCGGCGCGCTTACGCCGGCTGAGGCGCGGCCGCTGATCGTGGATGCGTTTGTGACGCCCCGCCAGCTCACGATGGCTCATGTGGACGAACTCCGTCGGCTGGAACCGCATGGGACGGGGTGCCCCACACCTGTATTCTGCCTGGAGGGTATGTGTTTAGGAGAAGTGCGGCCCGTCGGCGGCGGCCGGCATCTGCGCCTCTCGGTTTCGGGCGGCGGCGTCTCGCTGGACGTCATCTGCTTCGGTACGGACGCCGCGGCGCTGGGGTATGTTGAGGGTGACATGGTGGATCTCTCCTTTCATGCAGAGATCAATACCTTCCGAAACCGCTCCCAGGTGCAGCTCAGGTTCTGCGACATGCGCCTTGCCATGCCGGAGCGCGCGCAGGAGGAGCGGGAGCGGGCGCTGTATGCCCGGTTTGAGGCGGGCGGTGCGCTCACGGGGGAGGAGGCCGCGCTGCTGCGGCCCTCGCGCGAGGAACTGGCCACCGTGTGGCGCTACCTCAAACGGATGACGGCCGTCTCGCCGCTCACTGAGCAGCGCGCGGTGCTGGCGCGGAAGATCATGCGGGCCGCGGGTCTGCCCGGGAGCTTCGGCCGAGTGGCGGTGGCGCTGGACGTATTTTCGGAGCTGTCGTTGATCCGGCGCTGGGAGGCGGGGGTTGAGATCACGATCGAGATCGCCGCTGTCCAAGAGAAGGTCGATCTTGCCGCCTCCCGGATTCTCGCGTCGCTGGCCCCGTGACGGCGGCCCCGGCCATGGAGGCGCCGTGGCCGCGCCGTGGTCCATGGCACAGGCGTTTGGGTGTATGATGATTGTGTGAGATCGGGCGAGAGGAGGGGAGCCGGATGGAGGAAAGCAAGGTGATAGCGCTGTGTGAACAGCGCTATCAAGAACTGCTCGCGCGGCTGCAGAGTAACACGCCCGCCGTTGACGCGGCGCGTCTGCGCGCGGCGTACGAATTTGCCGCCCGCGCCCATGAGGGGCAGCTCCGTAAGGACGGCAGCCCGTATGTGACACATCCGGTCGAGGTCGCCCACATTGTGGTCGATCTGGCGCTCGACCTCGACTCTGTGATCGCGGCGCTGCTGCACGACACCATCGAGGACACCGGCTTCGAATATGCCGACATCAAACAGAATTTCGGCGCGACGGTGGCCAATCTCGTGGACGGCGTCACGAAACTGACCCGCGTGCCCTACACATCGAAGGAAGACCAGCAGATGGAAAATCTGCGCAAGATGTTTCTTGCCATGGCGCGCGACATCCGGGTCATCCTGATCAAGATCTGCGACCGCCTGCACAACATGCGCACGCTGGAGTACCACAACGCGCAGAAGCGCCGCGAAAAATCGCTTGAGACGATGGAGATCTACGCACCACTGGCGCACCGTCTCGGGATGCAAAAGATGAAGTGGGAACTTGAGGATCTGGCGCTCTTCAACTTGGATCCCGTCGGCTACAAAGAGATCACGAGCGAGCTCGCGACGCGCAGTGCGGTCCACGAGTCCTTTCTGGCCCACGTGCAGGAGCGGTTGGCCGACCGATTGGCGGAGAGCGGCATCAAAGCCCACATCGAGGGACGCATCAAGCACATCTACAGCATCTACCGCAAAATGTACAACATGCACAAGTCTCTGTTCGAGATTTACGATCTCTACGCCGTACGGGTGATCGTGGACGAGCTGGCGGACTGTTACAATGTGCTGGGCTTTGTCCACGATCTCTACAAGCCCATGCCCGGGCGGTTCAAGGATTATATCTCCACGCCGAAACCAAACATGTACCAGTCCCTGCACACGACGGTCATTGGGCGCGAAGGGCTGCCCTTTGAGGTGCAGATCCGCACTTGGGAGATGCACCACACGGCGGAGTACGGCATCGCTGCGCATTGGAAATACAAGCAGGGTGTCGAGGGTCAGCTTGGGATCGAACAGAAGCTCGAATGGGTGCGCCGCCTGCTGGAGGCGCAGCAGGACACCGACGCCGAGGACTTTATCCGCAGCCTGAAGATCGACATGTTTGCCGACGAGGTCTTCGTCTTCACGCCGCGCGGTGATGTCATCAATCTGCCCGCCAAGGCGACGCCGGTCGATTTTGCCTACGCGATCCACTCGGCGGTGGGCAATCGGATGATGGGTGCAAAGGTGAACGGACGGATTGTCAGCATCGACTACAACCTGCAAAACGGCGACATCATCGAGATCCTGACCGGCAATACGCACGGCCCCTCGCGCGACTGGCTCAAGCTGGCCAAGACAAACGAGGCGCGCAACAAGATCCGCCAGTGGTTCAAGAAAGAGCGCCGCGAGGAGAACATCGCGCAGGGCCGCGAGGAGTTTGACCGGGAGCTCAAACGTGTGGGTATCCCTATGTCCACGCTGACGGCGGAGGACACTCAGACTGCCATTTTAAAGCGGCTCTCCTTCGGCTCCATGGAGGAGCTTTACGCCGCCATCGGGTACGGCGGCATTACAGCCATCCGAGCGGCGAACCGGATTCGGGATGAACTGGTGCGCATCAACCGACTGCAGATGCAGACCGACAAGGAGACGGTGGAGCGCTTTGTACGGGACATCAAAAAGGCCCGCAAAGCCATCTCTGGTGTCATTGTCGAGGGGATCGACAACTGCCTCATTAAATTTGCTCGCTGCTGCGCGCCGGTGCCCGGCGACGATATCGTCGGCTTTATCACGCGCGGCTATGGCGTGTCGGTACACAAGGCCTCCTGCGAAAACGCCGTCAAGGGCCAGGCAGCCCCGGACGCGTCGGGCCGCTGGGTGCATGTAACATGGTCGGAGGAGATCAAAGACCTGTACCAGGCCGGCCTGCATGTCACCGCGCGGGACAGAGACGGCCTCTTCCTCGACATTGCCACGGCGCTCAGCAATCTCAAAGTATCGGCGCGTCAGATCAGCGGCCGTAGCCAGGGCGACGATCTGGCCGTTGTCTACCTCACGGTGGAAGTGCGCGACGGCGAACAGCTTCTGAACGTTATCACCCGGCTGGGCCGCGTGGAGGGTGTCATCGAAGTGGCCCGGAGCGCGATCCAGTAGCGGTTCTCCGCACAAACAGAGGAGGGGTTTGGATGCAGGTCGGGACGATGGTCGTCGGCCATTTTTCAGAAAATTGTTACCTCGTATGGGACGAGGCACCCGGTCCGGCGGTGGTGATCGATCCGGGCGGGCAGCCGGAGCAGATCTTGGAGGCGCTGCGGAAAAGAGAGCTGACGCTCGCTTTGATCCTCATCACGCACGCGCATTTCGATCACTTTTTGGGCGCGCCCGCCCTGCAACGGGCCACCGGCGCGCCCGTGTACGTCCACCGGCTGGACCGGGACGGCATCGTCGCCCCCGGCCGGCGTTACGGTCTGCCGCTCTCATACCGGCCGCCAGAGGATGTGCGCGCCGTGGAGGACGGCACGCAGCTGACGGCCGGGACCATGAGCTTCACCTATTGCCACACGCCGGGACACGCGCGCGGCGCCTGTATGATCGTGTGCGGGGATGTGATCTTCTCCGGCGACACCCTCTTTGCCGGGGACGTGGGCCGGGTGGACCTGTTGGGCGGCGACGCGGAGGCCATGCGGCGCTCCTTGGCAAAGATCGCTGCCTGGCCGGGCGACGCCGTCGTGTACCCAGGCCACGAGGAGGCCACGACGCTCGCCCGAGAGAAGACGGACAATCGCTATTTGCAGCCGCCTTTCCGCCTGTGAATCTGCATCTCAGCGGCCATGCGGAGCGTTACGCCGTCGAACAGTGCCTGCTCACGTTTTTCCCGGACGAACGCCCCGTGTTTTGCCAGAGCCCGATGGCGCCGGACGCGGAGGGGATCGAATCCCGCCTCCTGCGCGGCGCGGTGCGGGTCACCGCCGTCACCGTGATCCGCTTGGATGGGCGGGTCTCGCGCGGTGCGGCGTATGCGCCGGCCGGGGCGGCGGGCGATGCGGAACGCACGCGCGCGTGGCGTTACGCGCTGAAACTGTCTTTCTACCGCGCCGCCTGCCTGGCCACGGGCCGCCGGCCGCCCTGGGGAGCGCTGACCGGCATCCGGCCGGCCGGCGTCGCGCTGCGGGTGTTGCGCGCGGGCGGTACGCGGGCGCAGGCGGACCGGATGCTGCGGGACCGCCACCGGGTGTTTCCGCGGCAGCGCTCTTTGTGTCTGGCGGCGGCGGAGGCGGCCCGGGCCGTCGAAGTCTCTCTGGCTCCGCGCGACGTATCGCTTTACGTTGGCATCCCCTTTTGTCCCACCCGCTGCGCCTACTGTACCTTTGTCAGCCACTCCGTCGAAAAAGCCGGCGTGCTGCTGCCGGCGTTTGTCCGTGCGCTTGTCCGGGAGATCGAATTGGCCGGCGCGCTCTGCCGGTCCCTCTCTCTGCGCCCTGTCGCGCTCTACATCGGCGGCGGAACGCCGACCACGCTCTCCGCCGCGCAGCTCGGCGACGTGACGGATGCCTTGGCCGCATATTTCGATTTGGCTGCTCTGAGGGAGTATTCGGTGGAGGCCGGTCGGCCGGATACCGTCGACGCGGAGAAACTGGCCGTGCTGCGCGCCCGCGGCGTCACGCGCGTGAGTGTGAATCCGCAGTCGATGAGGGACGAGGTGCTCGCGGCCATCGGGCGGCCCCACACGGCTGCGGACGTGTGCGAGGCATACGCGATGGTCCGCCGCGCCGGGTTCCCAGTGGTCAACATGGACCTCATCGCCGGGCTGCCAGGCGACACGCCGGTGGGTTTTGCCGCGTCGTTTGCCGAGGTGCTGGCCCTGGGGCCGGAGAACATCACCCTCCACACGCTGGCCCGCAAGCGGGGCGCACGCCTTGCGCGCGAGGATGGGCCGATCGCCGATCCGGACGGTGTGGAGGCGATGCTGACGGGCGCGTACGACCGCCTCGCCGGAGCCCGGTATCGCAGCTACTACCTATACCGGCAAAAGTATATGGCCGGCCAGTTTGAAAATACAGGTTGGGCGAAACCGGGCGCCGTAGGGCTCTACAATGTCTGCATGATGGAGGAACTGCACACGGTGATTGCTTTGGGCGGCGGCGGTGTGACCAAGTTGGTGGATCCCACCCGCGACCGCGTCGAGCGGGTGTTCAATCCGAAGTACCCCTATGAGTACCTCTCGAATTTTGACCGCATGTGCGAAAATAAGGCGCGTATCCGCCGGTTTTACGAGTTCGGTTCCTGAAAGCGACCTCTAAAAAATCCCATCGAACTGATATTTTCCAGATTGTTACAAAATTACTTTCCCTGGGACCGAGCTGTGTGTTATGATAGAAATGTGTTATGATTAAAGGGGGGCGTAGCGCGCGCCCCGCGTCGCCGGGGGCGGCTGTCGGAAGGTGTGGACAAAGGAGGATAGGCCGGGATGGAGACCATCAGGGAGATCATACAAAATCTCTCCCGCTACGTTACCCTGGTTTCGATTTGGGACGGGGTGGATATCCTCATCATGACCGTTGTCATCTACAAGCTGATGGAGCTTTTGCGCAGAAGCAGCGGCGTGCGCGTTCTCAAAGGCATCGCGCTGCTGCTGGCCGTCAGTTGGGTGGTGCAGCTCTCAAATCTCCACATGGTCAGTTTTGTGTTGGCCAACACAATGCAGATCGGCCTCATCGCCCTTGTCGTCGTCTTCCAGCCGGAGCTGCGGCGGATGCTGGAGCAGATGGGCTCCGGCAACCTGACGGGCCTGCTTGTCCGGGAGAGCCGGGGCCACCTGGAGGGCGTGATCATGCAGACGGTCGGCGCCTGCGGCACGCTCTCGTGGCGGCGGGAGGGCGCTTTGATCGTCTTCGAGCGGGGGACGCTTCTCGACGACGTGGTGAAGACGGGCACGCTGCTGAACGCGGAAGTGACCGCCGAGCTTTTGAAAAATGTCTTTTTTCCCAAGGCGCCGCTGCACGACGGGGCCGTCATCATCCGCCAGGGGCGGCTGGCCGCTGCGGGCTGTATGCTGCCGCTCTCAAACAACCAAAACCTGAGCCGTGACCTGGGGATGCGGCACCGCGCCGGCATCGGTATGAGCGAAAACTCCGACGCGCTGGTCGTGATCGTGTCGGAGGAGTCCGGCTCCATCTCGGTGGCGGACGGCGGCATGCTGAAGCGCCACCTCGATCCGGAGACGCTGGGACTCCTTCTCAAGCAGGAGCTGATGCCGAGCGAGGAGGAGGCGCCTGTCCGCGGCGTGTCCGGCCTGTGGCAGCGGCTGATGCGAAAGAACAGCTGAGGCGGCGCGCGGCGCCGGAAGGGATTGTCAACCGGAAGGGATTGTCGAAATGATCGAGTGGCTGAAAAAACATAACATATTGTTTTGGGTGCTCTCCCTGTTTGCAGCGGTCGTCCTCTGGTTGTACGTCCAGGTCAGCCTGGACCCGGAGGCCACAAAGACGCTGAACAACATCCTGATCACCCCGGTGGGGGAAGAGACGCTGCTGACCGATCGGAACCTGCGGATCATGAGCGGACTCGACACTACAGTGTCGCTGCGTCTGCGGGGCCGGCGCCCCGATCTCGCGCAGTGCGACGAGCAGAATGTGCAGGTGATCGTCGACCTCAAGAACGTCCAGGGGTCCAGTCCCCACTATTTGAAGTACGAGATCCGGCTGCCGGCGGCGGTGAACGGGCTCACCTCCGACTGGAGTTCGCCCGCCTATGTCACGGTGACGAGCGACAAGATCATCTCCCGCGTGCTGGACATCGAGGTGGATCGAAAGAATATGGGCGTGGCGAACTATTACAATCTGGAGCGCGTGCAGCCGGAGCCGGCCCAGATTCGGGTGACCGGCCCGTCCGAGCTGGTGAACACGATCGCCCGCGCGCAAGTGATGCCCAGTGCGCAGGAGATCGACCGCACGATGACGCTGCGGCTGCCGGTTGAACTGATCGACTCGGTCGGCAGCGCGGTCGTATCCGACATGCTGGAGATGGAGACCCGCGAGGTCTCCGTCATCTTGGATGTCTCTATGACGAAAGACGTGCCGTTGGAGGTCGACGTCATCGAGGGCGGCGGCGCGCTCCGGCGCCATGCCGAGATCACGGTGTCCCCGGAGACGATCCGCCTGACGGGCGACCCGGGCATTTTGGAGAACACGAACCGGATTGTGCTCGGTGTGATCGACCTCTCGAAGACACCCAACGGTATCACGCGCAGCACAATGCCCATCAAGCCGCCGAACGAGACGACGGCGGTGGACGGAAGCACAGACGCCACGGTCACGGTGAACATCACGGGCCTCACGGTGAAACGGATCGACACGGAGAACATCTCCACCGTGGGCGGTCGCCCGCCAACCGACTATGAGATCAACATCGTCACGCAGAGCATCCCGGCAATGGTGCGCGGTCCGCTCTCGTCCGTCGAACTGGTGAGCACCCACAACATCCGCGTGGTGGCCGACCTGACGGACTTGGATTTGATCGTCGGGCAGCAGACCGTGACGGCGCAGGTGTCCATCGACGGCGTCGCCGACGTGGGCGTGCTGGGGGACTACAAGATCGTCATCGATGTGGTGAAGTCGGCAAACACCACGTAAAAGAGCCGGTGGACAGCCTGCGCGCGCCGTGAGAACGCAAAGGGGGACAGGTATGCAGCAGCAAGCGGTAATCAAGCGAGTGCTGAACGCGCGCACAGCCCTCGTGGAGGTGCGCCGGCTCTCGGCTTGCGGGCATGACTGCGCAGCCTGCGGCGGCCTGTGCGCGGACGGCGTGCGGGTGCTGGTGAAGGCCGCGAATCCGTTGGGCGCGCGGGAAGGCGATGTGGTGACGGTGCGCTCGGAGACGAAACAAATTTTAAAATGGGCCGCGCTTGTCTACCTGGCTCCGGTGGGGCTGTTCTTTGCGGGGTACGTCTTGGGCGCGCTGCTTATCGGCGTCTCGCCGGCGTTCACAGGCCTGGCCGGGTTTGCGGGCGGCCTTGTCTGTATTTGGCTTGGCGGCCGGCGCTTGGGCCGGCGCGGCGGTGTGACGGCGCGGATCGTCGCCGTAGAGGGCACGCGATAGATGTTCGGTTATGTCCGTCCGCTGCGCTGCGAGCTGCGTGTCGTCGATTGGGAACGTTTTCGGGCGGCCTATTGCGGACTCTGTCACACCTTGGCGCGCGAGTACGGCTGGAAGGCGCGCTATCTGCTGGGGTATGACTTTACGTTTTTGGCGCTGGCGCTCTCGCTGTACGAGGCGCCGGCGCGCCCCGGACGGCGGCGCTGTCCGACGCACCCGTTTCGGCGCCGTCCCTGTCTGGCGTCCGGCGAGGCGATGTGTGCCGCCGCCGACTTGACGGTGCTGCTCACATATCACAAGTGGCAGGACACGGTACAAGACGAGTCCGGCCTCACGGCACTGGCTGCCAGGCTGGGTGGGTGGCTGCTCCGCGGTGCGTGCCGCAAGGCCGCCGCGCGGCGGCCGGAGACGGCGGCGGAAGTGGTCCGCGCTCTGGCGGATCTGCGCACCCTGGAGGAGGCCCGGACACCGGCCATCGACCCGCCCGCCGACGCCTTTGCGCGCCTGCTCGCCTCTCTGGGCGACCTTGCGCCGGGGGAGAGCGGCCGCCGCGTGTTGCGACGCCTCCTGTACCACCTGGGCCGGTGGATCTATCTGATGGACGCGTGTCAAGATCTTCCGGTCGACGCGGCGAAGGACCGGTACAACCCGGTGGCCGCCCGCTACCGGATCGCGGACGGGACGCTGACCGGGGAGGCCAGGGCCTCATTGGGCGAGACGGCGCTGTGCTCTCGGCGGGAGATGGAGCTGGCGCTGCCTCTGCTGCCGAACACGCCGGACACACCGGTCGTGGCCAACATCATCCTTGACGGGCTGCCCCACACGGAGGCGCAGGTGCTTTCGGGGCGCTGGTCGCGGACCAAACGGCCGTTCGTCTCCGACGCGGCCGGTACAGAAGATGAAGGGAACATGGGATGAAAGATCCGTACGGCGTACTTGGCGTCTCCCGATCGGCCTCCGACGACGAAATCAAAAAGGCCTACCGGGACTTGGCGCGCAAATATCATCCGGACAATTACGTGGGCAACGACCTGGCCGATTTGGCACAGGAGAAAATGAAGGAGATCAACGAGGCCTACGACACGATCGTGCGCGAGAGGGAAAACGGCGGCGCGCGCGCATCCGCCGGCGGTTGGGCGGGCCCCGGCGCGCAGGCAGGCCGCGGGGTCTATGCCAAGGTACGGCGGGACATCACGGCGGGACGCGTGGCCGAGGCCGAACGTGCGCTGCAGGGGATGGACACGCGCGACGCGGAGTGGTACTTTTTGATGGGAAGCGTCTGTTACCGCAAAGGCTGGTTTGACGAGGCCAGGCGCCATATGGAATACGCGTGCGCCCAGGACCCCGGAAATTTAGAGTACCGTCAGGCTGCGGAGCAGATGCGCGGTGCGGCCTACCGACGTCCCGACTTCGGCAACGCTTACGGGCGACGGAGGTACGGCGGTTACCCACAGCAGAGCGGCTGCAGTTCCTGCGACTGTTGTACGTCGCTCCTGTGCGCCGATTGCTGCTGTGAGTGCATGGGAGGAGATCTGATCTCTTGCTGCTGACACCGGATCCGGGTGTGCAGATGATTCAAGTGTCATAGAGTATTGCGTAAACCATCGTAAACATATCTTGTATATAAGCGTTGGATACAGGGAGGATGCCGGGGGACGTGATGACACATCTCAATACCAAACGGCTGGTGTTTTGCGCGCTGCTGGCGGCGCTGTCGCTGGTCCTGTTGGCGGCGGCGTCCCTCTGGCCGGCCGGGCGCCTCGGATTTTGTGCGCTGGCCGCCGTCCCCGTGGCCATGGCCGTGATGCGGCACGGACCGGCGGCCGGCGCTGTGACATGGCTTGCGGCCGGGCTGACGGGGCTGCTTCTGTTGCCCTTGCGGAGCGTGGCGCTCCTGTACCTCGCGGCCTTTGGGCCGTATCCGCTGGTCAAAAGTTTCTGTGAGCGTCGGCGGAGCCGGGTGATCGAGTGGCTGCTGAAGCTGCTTTTTTTCAACTTTGTCCTAGCGGGCTTTGTCCTGCTGCTGCCGGTAGCGTTGGGGCCGGGGGTCGATCTGCTGGCCCGGCCCGTCTGGCCGTTCGTGTGGGCGGGGCTTGAGGCCGTTTTTGTGTTTTACGACCTCGGCCTTTCCCGCCTGTTTGCCCTTTTGATGGACAGATTGGCACGGCTGTGGTGAGACGCCCAGTTTGGTAGCGGTGAAAAGTTGACAAAACGCTTAAAAACGTATAAAATAAAACGCATTGATCGAAGACGGGAGGCCTGAATCTATGATCGCCAGCATGACGGGGTACGGCCGCGCGGAGCGCGCCGGTGCGCAGAGGACGGTCACGATCGAGATCCGTTCCGTCAACCATCGCTATTACGATTGCTCCGTGCGGGCGCCGCGCCTGTTTACTTATCTTGAGGAAGCGGTCCGTGCCCGGGTGCAGAAGGCGGTGACCCGCGGCAAGGTGGACGTGTACATCATGCTGGACTTCGGCGGCGCGGAGACCCCGGACATCGCCCTGAACGCCCCTGTCCTGGAGGGGTACCTGTCCGCCCTGCACGGCATGGCCGACCGGTATGGCCTGCGTGAGGATCTTTCTGTCATGGCGTTGGCGCGCCTGCCGGAGGTGTTCAGCGTGCGCCGGGCCGAGGTCGACGCCGAAGCGTTGCTGGTGGAGGTGACGGCGGCGGCGGATGAGGCCCTCGCGATGTTTTTAGAGATGCGCGCGCGCGAAGGCGCGCGGCTGGCCGAGGACATGCTGTCTCGGCTCGATGTTGTCGAGGCGCTGATCGCCGAGATCGAGGCGCGCGCGCCTCGCACGGTGGCCGAGTACCACACCCGCCTGGAGGCCCGCATGCAAGAAGTACTGCACGGTGTCGGGGTCGACGAAAATCGCATTCTGGCCGAGGCCGCGCTGTACGCCGATCGGGTGGCGGTGAACGAGGAAACCGTGCGCCTGCATAGTCACATCGCACAGGCGCGCGCGCTGCTCCGCGGCGGCGGCGGGGTGGGCCGTAAGCTGGATTTTCTGATCCAAGAGTTCAATCGGGAGGCCAACACCATCGGCTCAAAGGGCAACGACGCCGAGATCGCGCGGCTGGTGGTGGACATGAAATCGGAGATCGAGAAGATCCGCGAGCAGGCGCAAAACATCGAGTAGCTGCGGGAGGAGACGCTATGAAACTGATCAACATAGGCTTTGGCAACATGGTGTCGGCCGGACGGCTGATCGCCATTGTGAGCCCGGAGTCCGCGCCCGTCAAGCGGATCATCCAGGAGGCGCGTGACCAGGGACTCCTGATCGACGCCACCTATGGGCGCCGCACGCGTGCGGTGCTGGTGGCCGATAGCGGCCACATTATCCTGTCGGCTATCCAGCCGGAGACGGTGGCGCACCGTCTGGATGTGCGGGAGGAAGAGGACGGTATGGCGGAAGACGTGGCCGATGATGCGTGACGGCGTGGGCGTCCTGGTCGTCATCTCGGGTCCTTCGGGCGCAGGCAAGTCCACCGTGATCCGGGAATTGCTCAGCGCAAAAGACCGCTTTGAAAAGCCTTTGTTTTTTTCCGTATCCTCGACGACGCGCCCCCCGCGCGCGGGGGAGAAGGATGGTGTACACTACCATTTCGTACCGCGGGCAGATTTTGAGGCGCTCATCGCACGCGACGGGTTCCTTGAATACGCCGAATATGCGGGGCAGTGTTACGGCACGCCGCGCGCGGCGGTAGAAACATGTTTGGCGCGGGGCGGGTGCGCGCTGCTCGACATCGAGGTCCAGGGCGCCATGCAGGTGAAGCGCCGCCGGCCGGATGCCGCGTTGGTGTTTTTAATGCCGCCATCTTGGGAAGAATTGGAAAGACGCCTGCGCGGTCGGCGGAGCGAGCCGGAGGAGAAGATCGTGCGGCGTCTCGCCATCGCCCACGAGGAATTCAACTATATCGGCGCTTACGACTATGTGATCTTTAATGACTCCGTGGAAAAGGCGGCCCGACAGATTGAGGCCGTCATCCGCGCCGAACGCTGCCGCGTGGCGCGGATGCTCCCCTGGGTCGGTTTGCAGACGCCGTAGCGCATTGGAAATTGGGAGGTATCATGGATGCTGGAACCGTCGCTGAATCAACTGATGCACCAGATCGACACACGTTATCTGCTTGTGAACGTCGCGGCCGCGCGGGCACGTGAGATTGCCGAGGAAGCCGAGCGGCAGGGAATCCAATTGAACGAAAAACCGGTCAAACTGGCCATTGAGGAGATTGCCGAAGGGCGGCTGACCGCCCGTGCGCTGCACCCAGAAAGTTCTTCATGAGTGACGGAGACGGCGCGCGGTACGCGCGTGTGGCCGTGGCTGACGCCGTGTTTGCCATCGACCGCCCGTATGACTACGCGGTGCCGGAGACCATGCGCGCGGATATCGCGCCGGGCTGCCGGGTGCTTGTGCCGTTTGGAAGAGGCAACCGGCGCAGCGAGGGACTTGTGCTGGCGCTGGCCGGCGAGAGCCGAGTGGAAAAGACCAAGCCCATCGCCGCACTCCTTGACCGCGCGCCTGTGCTGGACGAGACGGCCATACGGCTGGCCCTGTGGATGCGAGAACGTTATGTCTGCACTTGCTACGAGGCCGCGCGCGCCATGCTCCCGGCGGGGCTGTGGCACGCGCACGCCGAGACGGTGGCGCTCACCCCGGGCGTCGATCGCGCGGAGGCGCTGGCGCTGCTGGCCCAGTTGCCGAAGGCGGTGCAGCTGCTGGAGGCCCTGTACGGCGCGCCTGAGGGGCGTCTGTCCCTGGGCGAAGCCGAGGACCTGCTGGGCGGCGCGGCCGCGCTCCGCGATGCGCTACGCACACTGGCCGGCAAAGGCCTGGCCGAGGGGCGGACTGTGACGCGCCGCCGCGTGGGCGATAAGACCGTACGGGGCGTCCGTCTTGCCATCGCGTCCGAGGACGCGCGCGCGCTGGCCGCCGCCTGGGCGGCGCGCGCCCCCATGCAGACGGCGGTGCTCACACTGCTCTGCGAGGCCGAGGTGGTGTCGACCCACGAGATAGGCTACCTGACGGGCGCGCGGCCCGCCGTGCTTACACAGCTTGCGCGGCGTGGTCTCGTGACGTTTGAGGAACAGGAGGTATACCGCCGTCCGGCGGGCGCCTCCCGGGAACCGGCGGCGCCCTTGGTTTTGAACGACGGGCAGCAGGCAGCCCTGACGCGCCTCACCGCGCTGGCGGACGCCGGCCGGCCGGTCTGCGCGCTGCTCTTCGGTGTAACGGGCAGCGGGAAGACGTCGGTCTATCTTGAGCTGATTCGGCATATAGGCAAACAGGGCGGACAATCTATCGTCATGGTACCGGAGATCGTACTGACGCCCCAGCTCATGGAGACGTTCTCCCGCGCGTTTGGCGAGCGCGTGGCCCTGCTGCACAGCGGGCTCTCGCTGGGCGAGCGGTATGACGAGTGGAAACGCATCCGCGCGGGTCTCGTCGATGTGGTGCTCGGTACCCGTTCGGCGGTTTTTGCTCCGTTGACACGCCTGAAGCTCATTGTCATGGACGAGGAACAGGAACACAGCTACAAGTCGGAAAACGCGCCGCGCTACCACGCGCGCGACGTCGCCAAGTACCGCTGCACGCGCTCCGGCGGCCTGTTGCTGCTCGGCAGCGCCACGCCGTCTGTAGAAAGCGCGTTCTTTGCCCGTAGCGGGCGGTATGTATCTTTGGAGATGCCGACGCGTTATAACGCACGCGCGCTGCCGCAGGTGCTGATGGTCGATTTGCGCCGAGAGCTCCGGGAGGGCAACGCCGGCGCCCTCAGCGCCGTGTTGTGCGCGGAAATCGAAAAAAATCTTACGGCCGGGCAGCAGAGTATTCTCTTTCTCAACCGGCGGGGCTACAACCGTCTGCTGCTCTGCGAGAGTTGCGGGACCGCGCGCCATTGTCCGCGGTGCAGCGTCGCGCTGACCTACCACGCGGCGAACGACCGGCTGATGTGCCACCGTTGCGGCCACTCGGAAAAACGTCCCGACGTCTGCCCGGACTGTGCCGGTTCGTTTCGGCCCGTGGGGACCGGTACACAGAGAGTAGAGGAGGAACTGCGTGTCCTCTTCCCCGGTGTGGAGATGCTGCGTATGGACGCCGACACCACCGCCGGGCAGGGTGCGCATGCGAAATTGTTGACGCACTTTCGCGAGGGCCGCGTCCCACTGCTCATCGGGACGCAGATGGTGACAAAGGGGCTGGACTTTGAAAACGTCACGCTGGTCGGTGTGCTGGACGCCGACCAGGCGCTTCACACCGGTGAGTTTCGCGCCCACGAGCGGGCATTTTCGCTGATCACGCAGGTGGTGGGCCGTGCTGGGCGCGGTGAGAAGCCGGGGCGTGCGGTTATCCAGACATTCACGCCGGATCATCCGGTGCTCGCGGCCGCGGCCGCGCAGGACTACGAGGCATTTTACCGCGATGAGATCGCCCTGCGGCAGGCCGTGGGCCTCCCGCCTTTTTGCGACATCGTCACGCTGGTATTTTCGGGGATAGATCCGGAGCAGGTGCAGCACGCCTGTCTGCGGCTGCGCCGGGCGGTCGAGCAAACCGGGCGGCGCCTGTTTGCGCAGGTGCTGGGCCCTGTGCCCGCGCTCGTTTGGAAGGTAAACAACCGCTATCGTTACCACATGACGCTGATCGGCCGCTACGACAAAGTGGTCCGCGGCTATGTGGGCGGACTGCTCACGGCGTTCAAAGAGGACGGCCAAAACCGCGGCGTTCATCTTTACGCCGATTTAAACGCATATTGAGGGAGAGATGCCATCATGGCCCTGCGTCAGATTTTGACGCGCGGAGACGAGACGCTGCAAAAGACGTCCCGTCCCGTCACAAAGTTCGACAAACGGCTGCACACGCTGCTGGACGATATGTTGGAGACCCTCCGCGACGCCCATGGGGCCGGTTTGGCGGCGCCCCAGATCGGGGTGCTGCGCCGTGTGGTGCTGATCGAAGTGGAGGAGGGCGTACCCATTGAGCTCATAAATCCAGAGATCGTCCGGGAGGAGGGGGCGCAGGAGGGACCCGAGGGCTGCCTCAGCATCCCCGGCCTCTACGGGATCGTAAAGCGTCCGATGACCGTGACCGTGCGGGCGCAGGACCGCCATGGACAGCCTATCACGATGACGGGGGAGGAGATGCTGGCGCGGGCGTTTTGTCACGAGGTCGACCATCTGAATGGGCGGTTGTTTACGGAGTTTGCCACCGAATATTTGGACCCGGATCAGCTGCCGGCGCCGGAGGACGAGGAGGAGTCGATATAAATCTTGTTTTTATGGGCACCCCGGCCTTTGCCGTGCCCTCGTTGCGGGCGCTGCTGGCGGACGGTCACCGGGTGGCGGGTGTATTCACCCAGCCGGACAAGCCGTGCGGGCGCGGATACGCCGTCGCGTTTTCTCCGGTCAAGGAATTGGCGCTGACCCACGGCATACCGGTCTTTCAGCCCGAGACATTCCGGGCCGGCGCGGCGACGGAGACGCTGCGCGCGCTGGCTCCGGATCTGATCGCGGTGGTCGCGTACGGGCGGATCCTGCCGCGGGCGGCGCTTGAGATCCCGCCGGTGGGCTGTATCAATCTGCACGCGTCGCTGCTGCCGAAGTACCGGGGGGCCGCGCCCATCCAGTGGGCTGTGACAAACGGAGAGGCCGAGACCGGTGTGACGACGATGCACATGGCCCCGGCGCTCGACAGCGGGGATATCATTTACGCCGAATCCCTCTCAATTGGGCCGGACGAGACGGCCGCCGCCCTGCAAGAGAGGCTGATGGTCCTGGGGGCGTCGCTGCTGTCGAGGACCGTGCGCGCGTTCGCGGACGGGGTGGCGCCGCGCACGCCGCAAAACGACGCCGAGGCCTCTTTCGCGCCTCTGTTGTGCCGCGAGGACGGGCGGATCGACTGGCGGGCCGACGCCCGTCAGGTTTGCTGCCTGGTGCGGGGGATGCAGCCCTGGCCGCTGGCCCACACCGCCCCGGAGCACTGGAAGATCTACGCCGCCCGGGAGACCGGCCGTCGGAAAGAGGGCGCGCCCGGCACCGTGGTCGCCGTCGGGCCGGGAGGACTGGAGGTCCTCTGCGGGGACGGATACACAGTGCTTATCACCGAGCTGCAGGCCAAGGGCGGCCGGCGCATGGCCGCGGCGGATTATGCCCGCGGCCACGCGATGCCGCGGTCTCTGCTGGCCGGAGAAGAGAACGGCCGATGAAAGCAAGGGACAGTGTGGACGTGTCGCCGGCGCGCAGCGGCGCACTGCGGGTCCTGGCGGCGCGCCGCCGCGGCGGGTGGCCGGACAGGGCGCTGAAGGACGAACTGAGACGCGGGCGGTTTTCCGCCCGCGACGCGGCACTGTGCACGCGGCTCAGCTACGGCGTCTTGCAAAACGAAAGGCTGCTGGACTTCTATCTGGCGACCCATTCGCGCCTGCCGCTCACCCGACTGGAGGCCGGGATTCTGGATATCCTGCGCCTCGGCGCTTATCAAATTGTATTTTTGGATAAAATTCCCAATTATGCGGGCGTCTCAGCCTGTGTGGATATGGCGCGCGCGCTGTCCGGCGCCAAGGCGGCCGGTTATGTCAACGCGGTGCTGCGCGCGCTGTTGCGCGGATCGTTGCCTCAGCCCGGCGGCACGGACGTCGAGCGCCTCTCGGTGCTCTATAGCCGGCCTGCCTGGCAGGTGGCGCTGTACTTGGACCGGCTGGGGCCGGACGAGTGCGAGGCGCTGCTGCGCGCGGACAACGAAAGCCCGCCCATTTGGGTGCAGGTGAACCCCCTACGCGGCCGTGCGGAAGAACTGGCGGAGCGTCTTGCCGCGGACGGGGTGGAGGCGGTGCCTCATCCCTTTGTGCCCGATTGTCTGGCGCTCAGCCACACCGGGGACATCGAGGCGCTGGAGACGTACCGGGCGGGGTGGTTTCTGGTGGCCGATCCGGCCGCCCGGCTGGCCGTGTCGGCGGCGCGTCCGCAGCCCGGGGAGACGGTGATCGACGGTTGCGCCGCGCCGGGCGGCAAGAGTTTTCTCACGGCCATGGAGATGCAAAACCGCGGACGCATTCTGGCTTGCGACATACATGGGCACAAGATGACGCTGCTTGAGAAGGGCGCGGCGCGGCTGGGTCTTTCCGCCGTGACGCCGTGCCGCAAAGACGCGGGCGCGTTCGATCCGTCGCTGACGGAGAGCGCCGACCTGGTGATCGCCGATCTGCCCTGCTCAGGTATGGGTGTTGTGCGCAAGAAGCCGGACATCCGGGATCGAGACGCCGAGGATGTGGCGGGCCTGCCCGCCGTGCAGCGCAGGCTGCTTTGCAACCTCGCGCGCTATGTACGGCCGGGCGGGCGGCTTTTGTATGTCACCTGCACATTGCGGACGGAAGAAAATGAGGCGGTGGCGGACGACTTTCTGCAGAGCCATCCCGCCTTTGCGCCGAAGTCCTTTATATTGCCGCCGCCCGTCGGTTGCACGGACGGGCGCATCACGCTGTGGCCGCACCGTGTGGAGACGGACGGGTTTTTTATCGCGCTGTTCGGGCGTGTGGGCGGTGGAGGTGAGGCCGTATGACGGGAGGACTGGTAGAGCTCGCCGCCTGTACGCCGGAGGAACTGCGGACTCTGCTGCCGGAGGCGCCGGCGTACCGCGCGGGACAGGCGTTTCGGTGGTTGCAAAAGGGCGTGCGTGCCTTCGATGAGATGACGGACCTGCCGCTGTCTCTCCGGGAACGGTTGGCGGCAATCGGGTACCTGACGGCGCCGTTCGCCACCCGGCGTCAGACGGCCCGCGACGGCACAACGAAGATTCTTTGGAGGCTGTCGGACGGACAGAGCGTCGAGAGCGTGTTCATGCGTTATCGGCACGGCAACACGGTGTGTCTTTCCACGCAGGCGGGTTGTCGGCAAGGTTGTGCCTTCTGTGCCTCCACAGTGGGGGGGCTGATCAGAAACCTGACCGCCGGGGAGATGCTGGCGCAGGTCACGGGCGCCGCCCGTCAGGTCGGTGCGCCCGTCTCCGGCGTGGTGCTCATGGGAATCGGGGAGCCGCTGGACAATCTGGACGAGGTCGAGCGCTTCGTGCGTCTGCTGGCGCACCCGGACGGGCTGCACATGAGCCCGCGCCGCGTGTCGCTGTCGACCTGCGGGCTGATCGACGGCATCGATCGGCTGGCGGCGCTGGCCCTGCCGCTCACGCTGTCCGTCTCCTTGCATGCGGCCGACGACGAGACGCGCACTCGACTCATGCCGGGCAATCCGGGGGTGTCCGCGTTGCTTGACGCTTGCCGGCGCTACTTCAAGGCCACGGGGCGGCGCGTCTCTTATGAATACATTCTCCTGCGGGATGTAAACGATACGGAGGACCGGGCGCATTTGCTGGGCCGTCTGCTGACGGGTGCGCCGGCCCACGTAAACCTGATCCCATATAACCCGACGGGGCGGGGCGGTTTTCAGCCGAGCCGGCCAGATCAGATCCGCCGTTTTGCCGCCGCCGTGGCTTCGTATGGGCCGAGTGTGACCTGCCGCAGAAGGCTGGGCCAAGAGATTGACGCCGCTTGCGGACAATTGCGTAGACAAACCGGACAAAATGTCGTACAATAAGTCATGTTGTTTCCGCCGCCGCCCGGCGCACCGGGAGAGGCGGTCCCCTCAAGAGAGAGAGCAGAAAGTTCGGGCGGCGGTTCCGCCGGGGGCAGCCGCCACGGGCCAAGAAGTGGGTGGGACAGATGAACGCATGGGGCATTACCGACCAGGGCAAGGTGCGCACCCAGAACCAAGACGCCTTTTTCCTGCATGTGTCGCATGAATCCACGCAGGCCGTTCTCGCGGTCTGCGACGGCATGGGGGGTGCGCGCGCCGGCAATGTGGCCTCCGAACTTGCGCTTGAGATCTTTGTGGAGGAGGTCCGCCGGGATTTGCGCGCGTCGCCGGACGAACAGGAGATGGAGCGAATGCTGGCACAGGCCGTCGAAGAGGCCAACGCGCGCGTCTTTGCGCGCGCGCAGTCCAGCGAGGCGTATGCGGGGATGGGTACGACGCTGGTCGGCGCCATCCTATCTGGTCGTCAGGCGGCCGTGGTGAACATCGGTGACAGCCGCGCGTACCGCGTCGGCACGCACGGCGTGAGTCGCGTAACGCGCGACCATTCGCTTGTGGAGGCGCTGATCGACAAGGGAGATCTCACCTTTGAGCAGGCGCGTTCCCATCCGAGCAAAAATCTGATCACCCGTGCGTTGGGCACGGAGCCCCGCGTGGACTGCGATCTGTACACCTTGGACCTGGCGCCGGGCGAGTATCTGCTGCTTTGTTCGGACGGGCTCACAAACGTGGTGGAGGACCGTGAGATCCTGGCCGAAGTGCTTCGGGAGGGTGAACTCTCTCAGCGCTGCCGTCGGTTGATTGAATTGGCAAACGACAGGGGCGGCCCCGACAACATCACGGTCGTGGTTGCGCAGGTATGATTGAGGAGGTTCAGTTCAGTGGAAAAATACATTGGTAAGATGCTGGACAACCGGTACGAGATATTAGAGGTCATCGGAAGCGGCGGCATGGCCGTGGTTTACAAGGCGCGTTGCCACAGACTCAACCGTTTTGTGGCTGTCAAAATCCTGCGGGAGGACTATGCCAGAGACGCCGATTTCCGCCGCCGGTTCCACGCGGAAAGCCAGGCCGTGGCGATGCTGTCGCATCCCAACATCGTTGCGGTGTATGACGTCAGCCGCTCCGTAGATACGGAATACATCGTCATGGAGCTAATCGACGGCATCACGCTCAAACAGTATATGCAGCGCAAGGGCGTGCTGAACTGGCGGGAGGCACTCCATTTTACCACGCAGATTGTCAAGGCGCTCAGCCATGCCCACGGGCGCGGAATCATCCACCGGGACATCAAACCCCACAACATCATGATCCTGCGCGACGGAAGCGTCAAGGTGGCCGACTTCGGCATCGCCCGGCTCGTGTCCGTGCAAAATACGCTGACGCAGGAGGCGCTGGGTTCCGTGCATTATATCTCGCCCGAGCAGGCGCGCGGGAGTCACATCGACGCCCGTTCAGACCTCTACTCCGTGGGCGTTGTGATGTACGAGATGCTGACCGGGCGGCTTCCGTACGAGGGCGATTCACCCGTGTCGGTGGCCATCCAGCATATCAACTCCATGCCGCTCTCGCCCCGCGAGGTCAACGCCGAGGTACCGGAGGCGCTGGAGGTCATCACCATGAAGGCTATGTCGGCCAGCCTGACCCATCGCTATACGTCGGCTGAGGCCATGCTGCACGACCTAGAAGAATTTAGAAAAAATCCGAGTATCAGTTTCGATTACGACCTCAGCGGTCTCCATCCGCAGGAGAAAGCGGCCGTGGAGGAACCGACTCGGTCGCTGGGGCAGACTCGAGACGCGTTGAACGCCGTCGAACGTCCGGCGCCGTCCGCTCGCCGGCGCGGCGCGGCGGCGAAGGGGCGTGGACGCGGCGAGGCGAGGACAGAGGAGGTTCTGGAGGAGGAGGACTATCAGATCCGCCGCCGCAACAGCAAAATCACCGTGCTCACCGGTGTGCTGGCGGTGCTTGTCTTTGTGGCGGGCCTCACGTTTTTGATTTCTCAGCTTCTGGGCAGCAATCAACCGGTGGAAGACGTACAGGTGCCGCGTCTGGTCGGGTTGCATTACGAGAGAGAGGTCAGAAACAATCTGCAGTACGCGGAAGATTTCGCGATTGTGCGCAGCGAAGAGGGGGAGTATTCGGACGAGGCGGAGGAGGGCGTCATTTTGGAGCAGGATCCGCGGGAGGGTGAGATGCACAAAAAGGGCAGTACGGTCACGGTGACGCTCAGCTTGGGGCGCTATACATTCCAGCTTCTCGATTATACCAACATGAATTACCGGGAGGCCCAGCGAGAGCTCGCTCAGCTCAAACTGAAATTCGGTGAACCGGAATATGTAAATTCCGATCTGGTGGAGGGCATGGTAGTCCGCACCGAGCCCAAAAACGGCGACGACGTACACGAGGGAGACGTCATCCGTCTCATCGTCAGCAAAGGGCCTGAGGTGCAGATGGTGCGCGTACCTGATCTGAGAGACACCATGGTGGATGATCTGGCGCGCGTGCTGGAGCAGCTGGGTCTTGCCATGGGCGCCAAGCGCAACGTGGACAGCGACAAACCCGTGGGTACGATCGTCGGACAGAGCGTCGAGGCGAACACAGAAGTCGAGAAAAAGACCGTGATCAACGTGGACGTCAGCCTGGGGCCGACCGTATCCCCGCCGCCTTCGGACGATCCGCCGCCGGAGGGCCCGGACATGCCCGTCAACACACCGCCTTCGGTGGGCGACTTGCTCATCACCCGGACGCTGCGTGTGGCGCTGCCGTCCGCGCCCGAGCGAGTGCTGCTCACGGTGTACGTCGGGAGCGGCATCGTCAGAAGCGAATCGGTCAGCACACTTGACATGTACTACACCTGCGAGGTGTCCGGATATGCGGACGACACCGTGATGGTCTATATCGACAGCGTGCAGTACGAGGAGTACCGCATGAGCGATCTGCCCTAATTCCATGGTGGAACGCGAGGGATTGATTCTCAAAGGCGTCGGCGGGTTTTACACCGTCTGGGACGGCGAGGTCTCTGTCGTCTGCAAGCTGCGCGGTCGGTTGCGGCTGGTCCATCTCAGGCCCCTGCCCGGCGACCGCGTACGGATTCAGGTGCTGCCGGACGGTTCCGGTACCATCGACGAGATTTTGCCCCGGAAAAACGCATTTGTCCGCCCGCCTGTGGCCAACATCGAGACACTGGTCGTCGTCGGAGCCAGGGCCGTGCCCGAAACGGACCCGTTCCTCATCGACCGTATGACGGCTCTGGCGGAATCCAAGGGAATCGGCGTACTCATCTGTCTCAACAAAATCGATCTCAAGCCGGCGGACGAACTGGCGGAGGTGTGCCGCGCGGTCGGCTATCCGACCGTGCTTTTGAGCGCCGAAACGGGGGCGGGCGTCGATGAATTGGCGCGATTTATTGCCGGAAAGGTGGTTGCCTTTACAGGGAATTCCGGCGTGGGCAAGTCGAGTTTGCTCAACCGGCTCCGGCCGGAGCTTGCGCTCCGGGTGGGCGAAGTCAGCCATCGGGGCGGCCGGGGGCGGCACACCACGCGCCACACGGAACTCCTGCCTATGCAAAGCGGCGCCTGGGCGGCCGACACGCCGGGGTTTTCTACATTTGATGACGAGAGTCTGGAGCAGATCCAGTTGCAGGCGCTGCGGGATCTTTTTCCCGAGTTTAGGCCGTTTGAGGACGCCTGCCGGTTTACCGACTGTCACCACATCGGCGTGGCCGGCTGCGCCGTGCTGGAGGCGCTGGCGCGTGGGGCGATTCCGGCGTCCCGGCACGCGAGTTATGCGCGGCTCTACCGCGCCGCATCGGGGCGCAGGCAGTTCTGATCGGCGGGGGCGGATCCTTGATAGAGAACAGAGAGGGGCACGGTGAATGCGGGGTTTGGTGTTGGGGGCGGCGCCGCTGGGGAAGCCGGATTATGTACCGGGGTATCTGCGACCGGACGACATGGTGCTGTGCGCGGACGGCGGGCTGCGCCATGCGCGCGCGCTCGGTCTTCGGCCCCACGCGCTGATTGGGGACGCGGACTCCGGAGGGCGTTGGCCGCCGCCCGGCGTGTCGGTCATCCGTTTACCCCGGGAGAAGGACCAGACGGACCTGCAGGCCTGCCTGGACTACGGTCTGCAAAACGGCTGTGACGAGTTCCTCCTGTTGGGCTGCGGCGGTGGGCCTCGCCTTGACCATTTCCTGGGAAATTTAGGCCTGCTGGAGTACTGCGACGAGAGAGGCGCGCGCGCGCAGATTGTGGACGCGCGGCATGAGATTCGTCTCCACACCGGTGGTCTCGTGACCATTCAGGATCCGGACGCCTTTGTGTACCTCTCGCTCATTCCATTGGACGGCTGTATCTCCGGCGTGACGCTGCGCGGTCTGCGTTTTCCGCTCACAGACGCCGCATTGAGGCGGACGGAGACGCTGGGCCTCAGCAACGAGCCGTTGGGAGCGGGAGAACCCGTGGAGATAGCGATCGCCCGCGGCCGCGCGTTGGTGGTGCGGGCTGTGCGGAAGCGGCCGTAAGATCCGCCGCAATCACATTTTATCTGGCTGGGCCGTATACTGGAACAGACGCGCTGCGCCGGCGGATGCGCGCCGCTGTCGGCGGCCCGCGGCGCGCTGTCCAACAGGGCGCGGAGGCGCCCAACGCAAAGGTGGTGCCCGTTATGAAGATTGTCGTCTACAAGTCGCCCCGACTGCTCAAAGGGTTTCTGCGCACGCTGTTTGGCATACGCCGCGCAAAATTCTGACGCGATGCCCCGGGCGCCGTCGCGCCGCCGCGCCGGGGCAGTCGCAGGTGCGTCACGCAAAAAGAAATACACATGCCCTTGCGGGCGGCGGGAGCCAGGTTCCCGCCTTTTTTCTGCTCATTTGTCAAAATTTCCGCACAAAATCATTGACATTTATAGCATTCTGTAATATACTTTTACTTGAACTTGATTCGCGTGTTGCTGTAAAATGGGGCCCGCGTGTTTTGTGGTGCGTCAGGCCAAAAACCGGTTTGGTCGGAAGGATGTGGTGCCATTGTACCTAAATGTCCCCTGCGTAGCCGGCCCCGGACAGAGAAGAGGAAAAAGCAGAAGCAGAGACATGTAAAGAGTATGAGGAGGGTAAGGCAGATGTCACGTTCCATGAAATTTCGCGGCACATCTCTCGTGCTTTGTTTCATCATGGTGTTGTCCCTGTTCGTATGGAGCAGCGCACCATCGTTGGCGGCCGATTCCGAGGCGCCCGTACTGGTCTATGGCAACGGCTGGGTTGGTCCTCAGATTTCGGTGGCACATCCGTGGATCAACGTAGATAACATTCCGGACACCTTCTCCGGTCAGCCCGCCAAAGTGGCGGGGTACTACACAGCGGACGGGACGGATCCCACAGAGGAGAGTCCGGACCTCGTCTTGATGATGAATTATGGCGGTTTCTTCCTCATGGCCACCATCCAGCCGGTGCCGATTGGCCGCGTCAAGGTACTTCTGGTGCTGGATACCGAAGATGGGAAGCAGTACAGCGACATCGGCAGCCTGCTTATGTACCCGAGCGCGCCGGCGGCGTCCCTCGCCAGCGGCCTGTACCGATTGGATCAGGTGGGCGACGGTGTCACACTGATCAATACGCAGGCGGACACCGAGGTCTACTACACGACGGGTTTGGGCGTCTACCGGCCCGAGACCGGCACAGTGGACGCGTCGGCGATCCCGAACCCCGACTATACGCAGGAGGCACAAAAATACGCGGGCGGCGGCATCGTCCCGCCCAGCACGAGCGGCTCCGAGGCTTTTGTGATCAAGGCCGTCGTGGTGTACCAGACGAACGACGGCCCCCTCGAGAGCGAGCCGGCTGCCTTCTTCTACCGTGTGGCTGAAACCTTGCCGAAGCTGCGCGGAGCGGAGAACATCGACGAGATCATCGCCGCGCTGTCGCTGGAGGAGCGCGTCGCTCTCACGGGCGGCGTCGGCGGAGACCCGACCAGCCTCTTAAACGGCTCCAACTATCCTGAGGAGCTGAACATGGAAAACGGCCAGCCCATGTTCAGCCAGGGTCTCCCCGCAGGCGGTCCCGCGGGCGGCACACAGGCAATCCCGCGGTTTAACATCCCGGCGCTGGTGCTCGCGGACGGTCCGTCGGGCGTGCGCATGTGGAAAAACTCGACGGTGTGGATGGCTCCGGCGGGCCTTGGTTCCACCTGGAACGCGGAGCTTGCCGGGAAGGTCGGCGCGCGTGTCGCGGAGGAGGCCAAGCACTACGCGGTGGACATCGTGTTGGGGCCGGGGCTCAACATGCAGCGCAACCCGCTGGGCGGCCGCAACTTTGAATATTACTCCGAGGATCCGTACATCACCGGCCAGTCCGCGGCCGCCTATGTGGAAAACATCCAAGCGGGCGGCGTGGGCGTGTCGCTCAAGCATTACGTGGCAAACGACTCCGAGTCGAACCGTGGTCAGGGCGATATGATTCTCTCCGAACGCGCGCTGCGTGAGATCTACCTGCGCGGGTTCGAGATCGCGGTGGAGAAGAAACCGTGGACGATCATGACGGCCTACAACAAGACAAACAGCGGAAACGAGGACGGCCGGGCCATGTCCGGCAACAAGTTCCTCGTGACGGACGTGCTGCGCGGCGAGTGGGGCTTTGACGGTTTTGTCATGTCCGACTGGGGCGGAGACTATGTGCCGCCGGAGTCTCTTGAGGCGCAGATGGATCTGGGCGAAAACAGCCGTGACACGGCGTCCGTGCACGCGTGGATCAACGACCCGGCCATCACGCAGGGGGAGAAGGAGCGGCGCATCGGGCTTGTGAACCGCAGCGTGAAGAATATCTTAAATGTGCTCGTCAAGACGTCGGCCTTTACGGGCGTGTACGGCGCGTTGAAAGAGGACGGCACCTACACAGGGCTCACGCAGCGCGATGTGAGCGAGCGCTCGAACAGCTTCGGTACGTCCGATGTGTACAAGGAGTCCGCCGTGGTGAACAAGCAGGCGGCGGACGAAGCCATCGTGCTGCTGAAGAACGCCTTGCAGACGCTGCCGCTGGCGGGCACGGAGAAGGTGGCGCTGGTGACGAGTCCGCTGGCGTGGTCGGAACTCTTCGAAGGCCGCTGGTACAACGACAGCGCCTCGGTGGGCGACATCGTGGTGCAGGGCACAGGGAGCGCACAGATCCGGTTTAACAACAATACGACCGAATACAGCCCCACGCTGTATGACGCGCTGGAAGGCAGCGGGTTTGACGTGGTCGACTGGCGGATCGGCGGCGCTGTCATCAACGCCTCCGGTGCGGACGGCGCGGGCCGCGCGATCGCGGCGATCGGCAGCACGCCGAAATTAAACGGCGTCATTGACATCAGCAATCCGCCCGCGAACACAACGGGCGACGCGCTGGCGCAGGCGGTGGCGGCTGCGGCGGAGACAGCCCGTCCCGTGGCGGCGGCTGCGGCGGCCGCGGCGGATGTCGGCATCTATGTGCTGACGCGCGTGGCCGGTGAGGGCGCCGACCTGACGGTGGCGGAATTTGATTTGACAGTGGCGGAGAAGGGTGTTTTGAAGGCCTATTCAGACGCCTTCCACGCGGCTGGCAAGAAACTGGTCGTGCTGCTGAACGCGGGGTCCGCCGTGAACACGACGGAGTTCAGGGCGCAGACGGACGCAATTCTGGCGGTGTGGAACCCTGGCACCGAGGGCACGCGGTCGATCGCCGACATCCTGAAGGGTGCGGTGAATCCGTCCGGGAAGCTCGCGCAGACACTGCCGCAGACATACAGCGACAGCCCGTCCGTCGCGATGCGGACCGAGGAGCGCAAGGACCTTGCGTTCAACTCCATGCCGGCGGCGTACTATGACGAGGGCGTCTATGTGGGTTACCGCTACTTTGAGTCACGCCCCGAGACCTACGAGACCATGGTGGCGTATCCGTTCGGCTACGGTCTCAGCTACACGAGCTTCCGTGTCAGCGACCTGAAACTAGACAAGACCCGTTTTGACAAAGACAACCCGAACGATACGATCACGGCGACCGTAAAGGTCAAGAACACCGGCGGCGTGGCCGGCAAAGAGGTTGTGCAGCTCTACCTGAACGCCGACACCTGGCAGGCGGAGGGTCGTCCGCGGCAGGAGCTCAAGGCCTACGCCAAGACAAAGCTCTTACAGCCGGACGAAGAGGAGACAGTTTCGCTGACACTAAGCCTGAGAGATCTCCAGTACTTCGACGACGCCAACCCGACGAACGACCTGAGCGATGTGACATACGGAAACGGCGCGGGCTGGACTGTTGCCGACGGCACCGTCTTCACGGTGACTGTCCGTGACAACGCCGAGAACGCCGAAACCCCGAACGTCCCAATCGCGGGCCTCGCGGGTACCTTTGCCTACGGCGACATCGTTGACGGCGCGCTGACCGCGCTCAACAACATCGAAGTCGGGGAGACAGCTGCCACCACCAAGTACACCGTCTTAAACGGCCTGGACAGCGATGTAGACCTCGTCTACGGCTATGCCGTCTACAACGCGGCAGGCAGGCTTGTGGACAGCAAATTGTTGACGGGGACGGCGCCCGCCGGCCAGGTGACGGATCTGACCATCGACGTCGCCGGGCTCACCAAAGGTCAGCAGGTGAGAGCATTCCTCTGGCGCCGTGACAGCGCCTATACGCCCATCAACGACCCCACCACAGCCGTCGTGCCGTAAATATCAACAACATCCTCTCGCTTTTGTAAAAAGAGCGCAACAAAGCAGGAGCGGTCACCGAAAGGCGGCCGCTCCTGCTTTTTGTCATGTGCTCAAAGTATCAACATCGCATCGCCAAAGCTGAAAAATCGATATTGCAATGACACAGCCTCGCGGTAGGCTTCCAAGATGGTCTTGCGATCGGTCAGAGCGGCGACCAGCATGAGAAGCGTGCTGCGAGGCAGATGAAAATTGGAGATCAGTCCGTCCAGTGCGCGGAAGCGGTAACCGGGCGTGATGAAGATGTCGGTGAATCCGGCGTGCGCCCGAAGGCGCCCTTCTGTGTCTGCGAAGGATTCCAGAGTGCGGCAGGCGGTGGTTCCCACGGCGACGATGCGCCCCCCGGCGCCGCGCGCCGCGTTCACTGCCCGCGCGGTCTCTTCGGAAACCATCGCATACTCGGCGTGCATCACGTGCCGTGAGAAATCTTCTTCCTTTACAGGCCTGAATGTCCCCAGCCCCACATGGAGTGTGATCGCGTGTATGGACACGCCACGGCCGCGCAGGGTGTCCATCAGCGCCGGCGTGAAATGAAGACCGGCCGTAGGCGCCGCCGCCGAACCGGGCACCTTGGCATAGACGGTTTGGTAGCGTTCCGGGTCGTCGAGGCGCGCCTTGATGTATGGCGGCAGCGGCATCTCCCCCAGGGTGTCCAGCAGCTCGAGGAAAATCCCCGTGTACGAAAAATGCACCACTCGGCTACCCTCCGCCGTCTCGGCTGCCACAGTGCCGGTAAGAAAACCGTCCCCGTAAGAGATCACCGTACCCATGCGTGTCCGTCGGCCCGGACGCGTCAGACAGAGCCAGTTGTCGCTCCCCAGATCGCGCAGCAACAGTGTCTCCACGGCAGCCCCCGAGGCCGCCACGCCAAAAAGTCGAGCCGGCAGCACGCGGGAGTCGTTGATGACCAAACAATCGCCCGGCCTGAGTAGGTCGGGCAAGTCTGTAAAGTGCATATGCTTTCGTATGTTGCGCACCCGGTCGAGCACAAGCAGACGGGAGGCATCCCGCTGCGGCAGCGGCGTTTGGGCGATCAGCGCCGACGGCAGATCAAAATCAAAGTCGGATGTCGTCATGACGCCGATCCCTCTCGCCGCACTTCGGCATTTTGGAAGTAATATGTGATGATGTCTTCAAAGCGGTAGCCCTGTTCGGCCATGCCTTTGGCGCCGTACTGGCTCATCCCCACGTTGTGCCCCCAGCCGCGACCGCTGATGAGATACTGGCCGGTGGAGACGGACGGCAGCGAGGACAGCCCGCTTTTGGCGCGCAGCAACAGGCCGGAGAGCGAACCGGACAGAGGCGCCACGCCGTCGCGGCCGACGGCATATAGGCCGCCGATGCTGCTCTTCGTGACCCTGTTGCCGGCGCCGCCGATCACGGTGAGCGTAGCGGTGCCGGAACTGATGGTGTAACGCTGGCTGTGCGTGTGCAGGTTCAACGCGCTGCTGTTTAAAACGGTACGGGCGCGTTCCCGTTCAAAATTGTGTTTTTTGCCCAGCGCGTCCACAAAGGTCACACGGTACACATTGCCGGCCGGCGTGTATTCGTCCACATAGGCGTCCACAATGGCGCCCGTTGAGTAGCCCTTGTCCCGCAGGATTTGCGTGATGTCGGCGTTTGTGTAGGTGAAACTCCAGATGCCGTTGACGGCGCGGGAAAGATCTTCAAAATTGTCCGGCACCGCCCGAAGATAAGCGACGTCGGTGCCCCAAACGTTGACGGCGCTTTCCGTCGAGCCGCCGTTGGACGAGTGATAGACCGTGCTGGCCATCTTGCTCCCGTGGTAGACGTAGTAGCCCATCGTCTCGTCCACCGCCCGGTCCGAATTGGCCGAGGCGCTGCCGGTACCGTGGTACACCTGACAGTCGGTCGTCGAACAGAGATCGAAGCCATACTCGCGGTGTTTGCTGAGGTTGGTTGCCGCGTAGGATTTGGCGCAGATGGCCTGCGCTTTCAGCGCCTCCAGCGGCCATGCGGGGTTCATCTCGTAGGGGATGACCCCTTTGACATAATCCTGGGTGGTCACCCAGTTGACCACCGTCATGTTGTTGCCGGTGGTACGGCGGTACTCAAATCCGCCGCAATACCGGTAGCCCTTGAACCAAGTGATCGGGGCCGGCGTATCGCGCAGTGACGGGTGGATGGCCAGAGAGACGGACGCGCCGCCGTCGAATTGGAAGACCATGGTTCCCGTCTCTGTCCGGACTACAGACACGCAGTAGGCGCTGCCGGTCACAACTTGGGCGCCTGGGAGACCCGCCGCCGGAGCGGCGCCCGCGGCGGCGGCCGAGGTATACGCTCCGATCCGCACGCGGTAATGACCGCTGTCATAGACGGGGAAGGCCTCGTAGCCCTGCCCGCACAGGTCGGCGGCCCGGCCCTGCGCCTCGCTGAAACTGCTGAGCGAAACGCCGACGTCCACGTGATAGCAGCCAATGGTCATGCTGCCGGTGGGTGGGGAGTCGTCGTAGTAGACGCCGCTTTTCATATAGACATTGCGATTTTTGACCATCGTGATCTTGGTCTCCGTCGTCTCCCCAATCCCGACAAAACTGCGCCCGTCTTGCAGGTACCCAAAGCGATATCCGGACCCCGTGTGATTTTCCAGATTGGCCGTGGGCAGCGCCGTCGTGTTGTAAAACAGACCGATCCGCAGCACGGGATTGTCTTCCGCCGTCTGCCCCGCGGGCATGGTTCCGACGAGCGCGATCGCGGCCATAGCCGCGCACAGAACGCATTTGAAAGAAGCGCTTGTTTTTTTCGTTTGCATGATGACCCCTTTAACCCCGGCCGATCCGTCGCCTTCAAGGCCGACCGGCTCGTATCTCTCTGATTTCTGTGATTTCGCCTGTCAAAGGCCACGAAGACCCCATTGACAACAAAAACGCGCTGTGCTATGATAAAATCACAATTGAATTTGCGCAGGATAGAGGCGCGGGCTTCATGAGTAGCGCGGACGAGGGCTCCCATGCCCAATGACGCCGCCGCCAAAGGGAAGACCGCCGAAGGAACGGTCGGATGGGTACGTCTGTGTTCCTGGGCGGCAGGTGAACAATCTGCCGACTGTCATCCCACCGTTTGGATGAAGAGCTATCTGCTTTTGTATGTAAAGACGCGCCACGAGGGCCCGAGCCCCTTTGCGTATATTATATACAAGGTCAGCCGGTTTTTCAACCGGCTTTTTCTTATTTTTCGGCGCAAGACATGATCTGCCGAAAAAATCGGCGCGGCCTTCGGCAGACGCACTTCTAACACCTGAACCATGAGATGGAGGGATTGTTCGCAATGAGACAGTACAAAGTGGGGATCATCGGCGCCACGGGTATGGTGGGTCAGCGTTTCATCACGCTGCTGCACAATCACCCCTGGTTTCACGTCGCTGTGGTTGCGGCCAGCGCCCGCAGCGCGGGCAGACCGTACGGGCAGGCTGTGGAGGGGCGCTGGCATATGACAATGCCGCTGCCGGCGGACACGGCGGCCCTGCCTGTGCTCGACGCGGTGAAAGATCTCGCGCAGATCGCCGCTGCCGTCGATTTCGTTTTCTGTGCGGTCGACATGAAGAAGGACGAGATCCGCGCGCTGGAGGAGGCCTACGCCAGGGCCGAATGTCCCGTGATCTCCAACAACTCGGCCCACCGCGTCACCCCGGACGTGCCCATGATTATCCCGGAGATCAACCCGGAACACGCCGGGATCATCCCGGCGCAGCGCCGCCGTCTGGCCACAAAACGCGGGTTTATCGCCGTCAAATCCAACTGTTCCATCCAGAGCTATGTGCCAGCCATCCACCCGCTGCGCGCCTTCGAGCCGACCGAGGTGCTGGCCTGTACCTACCAGGCCATCTCCGGCGCCGGCAAGACCTTTGCGGCCTGGCCCGAGATGGTGGACAACGTCATCCCGTTTATCGGAGGCGAAGAGGAAAAGTCGAATCTGGAGCCACTGCGGGTCTGGGGACGCATCGAGGGGGAGGTGATCGTCGACGCCGCCGGTCCAAACATCACCTCGCAATGCATCCGGGTGCCGGTCTCGGACGGACATCTGGCCGCCGTGTTTGTCCGGTTTGCCCAAAAACCGGCTCCGGCGGAGATCAAAGCTCTCTGGGCCGCCTACCGCGGCCGTCCGCAGGAGCTCGGCCTGCCCAGCGCGCCGAAACAGTTTTTGCATTATTTTGAGGAGAGCGATCGCCCACAGTCGCGGTTGGATCGGGACCTCGAGGGTGGCATGGCCATTTCGCTCGGCCGGCTGCGCGGCGACGCGCAGTACGACGTCAAGTTTGTCTGTCTCTCGCACAACACGCTGCGCGGTGCGGCGGGTGGGGCCGTTTTGATGGCCGAGCTTCTCTGCGCGGAGGGCTATATCGGCGGTTGAGTCGGCGGTTACCTCCGGCGGCGACGGGACAAATCGTAAAAATTAGGCATACAATGGTTCCAGGTGTCAGAAGTGCGTCTGCCATACAACACGTACAATAGACCGACGCCGGTACGGGTTTCTGATACCCAAACCGTGTATGTCGGCAGTTTGAAGGAGGTAGCTAAGGTCATGAAGACTCCGGTTTTTGTCGGTTCCAGTGTGGCCATCGTCACCCCGTTTGCCGGTGATTTTGTCGATTTCGAACGGCTGGGCGAATTGATTGAGTACCAGATTGCCAACGGCACCGACGCGATCACCATTTGCGGTACCACTGGCGAGGCATCCACCCAGACGATTCCCGAGCATCTGGCCACCATCGAGTACTGCATTAAAAAGGTGGACGGCCGCGTGCCGGTCATTGCGGGCGCGGGCTCGAACGACACGAGCCACGCGTTGCTGCTGTCGCAGGCGGCCGAGGAGTCGGGCGCCGACGCGCTGCTCCTGGTTACGCCCTATTACAATAAGACGACGCAAGCCGGCCTCGTAAAACACTTTACCTATCTGGCCGACCGGGTGCATATCCCCATCATCCTGTACAACGTGCCGCCGCGCACCGGGATGAGCTTCACGGCGCAGACCTATCAGGAACTGTCCCGCCACCCGCTCATCAACGGCGTCAAGGAGGCCTCCGGCAACCTCACGCTGCTGGCCCAGACGCGCGCGCTGTGCGGTGACGAGCTGTGTGTCTGGTCCGGCAACGACGATCAGATCGTGCCGCTGCTGGCGATGGGCGGTCAGGGCGTCATCTCCGTACTGGCCAACGTGGCCCCGCGGGAGACCGCCGACATCTGCCGGCTGTGGCGCGAAGGGAAGACAGCCGAGAGCGCCGCGCTGCAGATCCGCCTGCAGGCGCTCATCGACGCGCTGTTTTGCGAGGTAAATCCTATCCCCGTAAAGACCGCGATGCGGCTCGTCGGGTACGACTGCGGCCCCCTGCGCATGCCGCTGTGCGAGATGGACCCGCAGCACCTGGCCCTGCTGAAGAAGGCTTTGATCGGCGCAGGCCTGCTCACGGCGTGATCAAACAGCGGCCCCGGCGGGGCTGTCTGAGGATGTGAAAACAGATGCAAAAGATATTTCTCTCCGGCTGCAACGGACGCATGGGCCGGGCTGTGGCGGGCCTGTGCGCCGGCCGCCGGGACGCCTACATTGTGGCGGGGCTGGATGTGAACACGGAAAAACACTTCGACTTTCCCGTCTATGCCGACCCGATGGAGTACGGCGGCCGGCCCCATGTGGCGCTCGATTTCTCCGCGCCGGTGGCCCTGCTGCCGTTGCTGGCCTACTGCCGGAAGAAAACGCTGCCCCTGGTGCTGGCCACCACCGGCTACGACGAGGCGCAGCAGGCCGCCGTGCACGCGGCGGCGGCGGAGATCCCCATCTTCCAGTCCGGCAACATGTCGCTGGGGATCAACCTGCTCCTCGACCTCGTCCGCCGTGCCTGCGCCGTGCTCGGCGAGGGTTTTGACGTGGAAATTATCGAAAAACACCATAGCCAGAAGCTGGACGCGCCCAGCGGTACGGCTCTGATGCTCTGCCGGGCGGCGGCCGAGTCGCTCCCCTATGAGGCGCACCCGGTCTATGACCGTCACGAACGGCGCGCGCGGCGCGACCCGCACGAGATCGGCCTGCACGCCGTGCGCGGCGGCAGCATCGTGGGGGAGCACATCGTCCTCTTCGCCGGGCACCATGAGGTCATCGAGATCTCCCATTCGGCCGGTTCTCGCGAGGTCTTCGCGGCGGGCGCCTTGCGGGCGGCGCTTTACCTTGCCGGCGTCACCCGCCCGGGCCTTTACGGCATGGACGACATGCTGCGCGCGTGAGACGGGTCATTCGTATATCCCTAATTCCACAAATATCCTGCCTTTGCGGGACAGTCCGCCAACCGAGAGCACCCTGGCCCGGCCTCGTCCGCGCAGGCTCAGCAGATCGCCTTCGGCTACGTGTTTGTCCGGCTTTTCGCAGGGCAGATGATTGACCGACACCAGGCCGCCTTCGATCAGGGAGGCGGCCTTTTCGCGCGCCAAGCCGAACGCGCCGCTCACCAGCGTGTCCAGCCGGGGGGAGGAGACCGAGACCGTTTTGGCGCGCAAAGTGTCCGCCCGGATGGGGATTTCGGACAGGGGGACTTCGGACAGCGCCGCCCCCGCCCGGCCGATCCGGACAATCTGGTCCAAAAAAAAGCGTGACAGTGTCCGCCGGCAAAGAAAATACGCGGGCGGGCCGCCGGCTATGATGTCTCCTACGGCGCGGCGCTCAACGCCCAAGGCCATGAGAGCGCCCAGGATGTCCCTATGGCCGATCTCGTCCTGAGGCCGATGATCGACTTTGATACAGGCCAGCAGCGCGCCGGGGTCTCCGACGTCGCCCCAGTCCGATTCCGTGAGGACGGCCGCCGCACGGACCGCGCCGGGGAACCCGCCTTCGAAGGTGACGTTTACGTCCCGGCGGCGGGCAAAATGCTGTGTGACAAGGGTTTGCTCCGCGGGGGAGAGGAAACCGGACACGGCGCGGCCCTGGCGGCATGCCTTACGGGCCAGGTCGTCGAAATGGGGGAGAAGGTTGTCGTCCATAGCACTTTATCATCCTAAATTTTCCATTTATTCTCTAGACACGCTCTGAAAGCCGGTTTCATTCTAGTGTACTGTATCATTGATATCCACGCATACTATTTTCCGCTAATTCTACGCTATAGGGTTGGCCCAAACTTAGGATACAAGGATATCAATCTCTTGCGTGAATCCTTAGTTCTGAA
>JAISCT010000016.1 GCA_031265355.1 Oscillospiraceae bacterium
TTTGGGGAGAGGCGCCTTGGAAGCATACCCGGCCTCCAGCGCCTCCACCGTCTTGAAAATACTATTTTTATCCCGATTGATGCCACCGATCATGTAAAGAACTCCGTCCACAACCGCGCCCCCGAGTCCGCCGCGCGCCTGAGCCATGATCCCGGATTTCCACTTCCCAAGTCCCGGAGGCATGCGCTGTTCGATAAAGTCCACAAAGCTGTGCTCTTTATACAAACTGCCGCCGGCGGAAAACACTCTGGCCCCATCCACGACACAGGCGGCGTTCATTCCGGATACGGAAGCAGATCCCGTCGGTGTAGAAACGCCCGTCGATATGTCGAATACTTCTTCCGTGTAGTTGATAAATGTATTCGCGGCGGTAGAAGACCGCCCGCCTTCTATGTAGATTTTCCCCTCAAACGCAAACGCCACATGATCTGTCTTTCCCTGATTGAGCGCACCGTAGCCAGACGACCATGAATTGTTGGTCGGATTGTATCTGTGTATCGCTATCTGCACCGAATTCCCATTGTTCCCGCCAATCACATAGATGTTTCCATTGCACTCCGTCGCCGTCGGGGAAATCAACGCCGTCCCCAGTGAGGTTCTGGTTGTCCATGTGTCCGTCCCCGGGTTATACATCTCTACAGTGTTCGTAGCCGTTCCGCTGGACGACGTCTGCCCGCCGAACACATAGATCTTCCCGCCCGCCACCGCTGTGCCGAAATAGGCGCGTGCTACACTCATTGTGCCTTGCTTGGTCGTCCACATATCTGTCTTCGGATTGTAGACCTCTACAGTGTTGAAAAACAGGTCGTCAGAGTCGCCGCCCCGGCCCCCGATGGCGTAGATCAGGCCGTCCACCGCCGCCACGCCCAAACCATGACGCGCGGTCTCCATGTTCGCCCTTATAGACACGTGGTCTTCCGCCCCGTATTGTTCGTATCCGTCCTCCTCCGGTTCCGGAATCATCCCCGGCGCAAAATCCGGCAGCTCCGTGTCGTCCGGCACATCGATGACATTCGCATTCACTGCCTGCCCCGACAGAGAAAACGCGATGTTAACGCGCTTTCCGTCACGCACCTTGTTCCCAAGTCCCGTTACCTCATCCGCCGTGGAGACGATGTGTTCTTTTACCTGTTCAGCGCTCAAGTTTCCGCCCTGTGACAGCACCAGCGCCGCCTGACCGGACACCACGGCCGCCGCCTGCGACGTCCCGCTGGTCTTGACCACCCGGTCCTGCGTCCAAGCGCCCTCTATCTCATAGCCAGGCGCAGCCACGTCGACGACCTGATTGCCATAGTTTGAAAAATAACTGTGCTTCTCATCTGAACCGACGGAGCTCACCGTCAGTACATTCGGCAGGTCGAAGCACGCCGGGTACACCGGGTAGGTGTTCAGATTCTGCACGCTGTTGCCCGCTGCCGTAACGAACAGCATCTCACTGTTCTCCATGGCCTCGTACAGCGCGCGGTTGTAATAGCCGCCGCCCCAGCTGCAGTTCGCAATCTGCGCGCCCATGGCCTCCGCATAGGAAATTGCTTCGAGGATGTCGCTGGTATACGCCACGCCGTTTTGGAAAACCTTCAGCGGCAGCACACCTGCCGCCGGGGCGATCCCTGGCACGTCTCCCTGCCCCGCCAGAATGCCGGCGAGGTGTGTGCTGTGCCCCTGCTCATATGCCCAGGCCGCGTCATTGACCGTATTATCCTTGTTTACAAAGTCCCAGCCGGATACGTCGTCTATGTATCCGTTTCCGTCGTCGTCCACGCCGTTGCCGGCGATTTCAGCCGTGTTGGTGTAGAAGGCACCCGTCAGCGCGCTGTGTGTGGTCTCGATTCCGCCGTCCAGCAGTGCCACCGTGACACTGGCGCCTGTGATCTCCTCGTGCGCCTCTGCCAGGTTCCCGTAGAAAGCCGTCCAGTCGTCGTCCTGGGGCGTCTCTTCCGTTCCATCTCCGCCGTCCTGCCAGGAGGACATGAACACCTCGTAGTCCAGTTGCACATAATCCACCACGACGCCGTCCTCTTGCAGATCCTCCACCACTTGCTGCTTTTCCACATCCCTATTGTACACAAGCAGATCGACCTTCTGATTGTCCAGGCGCTTGAGAACCTTGTCCTGTTTGCTGGAATGGGCCAGTTTCCCCAGCACGTTCTGTTTCTCTGCCACCGTTTTGTAGACGACAATGTAGCGGGCTCCCGCAAGGTCCTCCTCTTCTGGCAGCTCCGCTTTGAGATCAGGGCCCGGAGAAATGTCTGTGACGGTTTCTTCCGACAGCAGATCATCTGCCTGCTCCGTCGCATCTCCCACAGTCAGATCCGCATCCAAGATCGCCTGCCACTTCCCCTGTATGGTTGTCTCTAGGGCTGTATTGGCTTGCAATGCCTGCGCCATGGGCACAAGCAAGGACAACACAGTGATGATGCTGAGACTCAGAGAAACAACTACTTTACCCTTTCGATTCCGCAACATGACAGACGGCCTCCTCTATAGTTGATAGTGGCTATAGTTTTTAGTTTTTAGTAGTTTGTCAAGTGATTTTTTGTCAAGAAATCTGCAAACTGCTGCTGCCAGTTGACAGGGCTCTGAATTTTAACACTGTCAATACACCAGACCACTTGCGTCCGCTTGGAATTGTTTTCTGCACCGTAAAGGTGAGCACGCCGTTGCTGTGCGACACAATCGTCAGCCCCGTGCCTGCCACCGTACCCGGTGTTGTTATTGCTCGCTTTGCCTGCGCGGCAAAGTCCTGCAGTTCCAGTTTGGACGGATCATAGGTGACCGTATAGGTTACGCCGCCAAACGAGCCTATGTTGTTCCCTTTGACGGAAATGTTGTAAACCTCATTTGCCGTTGCCTGCAATGTCATAGTGAAGGTTGAGGTTGTCAACGTCAGTGTCGCCGTGCCTGTCACGTTCCCATGGGTTCCCCGTACCGTCACTGTCCCAGCTGTTGCCGTGGACGACACTGTCACCACACCAGTACTGCTGTCGATGCTCACACCCGTTCTCGACATCAGTAACGAATACGTCACTGTCTGCCCGGTGAGAATATTACCGTCGCCGTCCCATACCGTTGCCGTCGCTGTGGATGTGACGGTTCCGCTCGCCGGGACTGTCACGCTGCTTGGGGTAAGTGTCACCGCGAGGGCAACGGGTTCATCGGGTGCGCCGTCCGGAACTGTCACCGAAACCGGCGACAGTCTGGTCGTCGTCGTGTCGTCACCCAATTGCCCGTATGTATTATTCCCGCACGTTTTCACCGTGCCGTCTGATAGGACAAATACGCTGTGCGCGTCGCCCGCCGCGATGGCCACTACCCCTGTCAGTCCGGTGATCTGTGTCGGTGTGTCTGTGTCCGTTGTGTTTCCGTGTCCCAGCTGGCCGGCGTCATTTATACCCCATGACCACACCGTTCCGTCTGATTTCAACGCCATTCCAAACTCGTCCCCTTTGGCGATGGCTGTCACATTGTCCAGATCATCTATCTCTTCACTGCCGTTGTCGTCAAACACTGTGACTAGGCCGTCGCTTGACAACACCAAATGTCCACCCTCTCCCATCTCTATGGCTTGCGCGTTCGATAGATAGGTCACCTCACGCAGTTCCCCCACGCCATCGTAAGCATTTTCGTCATATCCCCAAAGATACAGACAGTCGCTTTGGGTCCCGGCACTCTGCCAGTGATCCGCAGCAATAATACCGACATTCATGTCATAAATCCAGCTTGGATAAGGGATGTCCTCTTGGCCCCATCCTATTCTAAATGAGTCTTCCGTCCCTACCTGAGCGTACATGTTCGAACCCCATCCGTATAAATCGCTGTCCCATGTGAGCGCCAGACTGTGAGCACCGCCTGCCGCGATGATGTCGGCGTAAACCCCCATGACTTGTACGACAACACTTCCACCCACAATACTGTCGTCTCCCAACTGCCCGTGGTCGTTACGCCCCCACGCCCATACACTCCCACCGAGATCGGCTACCAAATTATGGTAATCCCCTGCGGAGATGGCCGCGATGTTTGTCAGCCCTACTACCTGTACCGGTGTCAGTCGGTCTGTCGTTGTTCCGTCCCCAAGCTGCCCATACGTGTTGTCCCCCCAGGCCCACACGGTCCCATTTTCCTTCAATATAAGCGTGTGCCCTGTTCCAGCTGAGGCCTGTACAACGGCGCCGGCGCCCGTGTACAATTCGAACTGTTCGGAGGGTGTCGGTTGGTATCCGTGTACGTCGAAGTCGTCCTCCGGATTCAACATCAGGATCTCGTCGTTGGTCTCTCCCTGCAGGGCCTGTTCCAGATTGAGCCGCCGGCCTTCTTTCACCTTGTTTTGCAGATTCTCCAGCCGGTCCGCCGTCGCCAGCAACTGCCGGCGCAACGTCTCCGCGTCGTAGTCCGCACCGCTGTCCGGCGCGGTTAGCGACAGCACCGCCGCCGCCGCACCTGTCACCACGCCCGCCGCCATGGACGTCCCCGTCATCGGGCCCGTACGATTTTCGGGCAATGTTGACACAACGGACCGCCCCGGCGCGGCGATGTCTATGACCGTTTCGCCGTAGTTTGAAAAATAGCTGAACCCGCCGTCGTCGTTCACAGATGTCACACTCAGCACATTGGGCAGGTCGTAGGCCGCCGGGTATGACGGTGTTTCCGCCATGTCGCGTCGGTTGTTGCCCGCCGCACAGACGAACAGCATGCTGCTGTTTTGTATCGCCTCGTACAGCGCCGGGTTCTCCGCCGTCGTCCCAAAGCTGCAGTTCACAATTGCGGCTCCCTGCTCCTTCGCTATTGCAATTCCTGCCAATACATCACTGGTTCGCGCATATCCGTTCTCAAACACCTGTATTGGGAGGATCTCCACCGCCGCGCCTGTCTCCGCCGCCGCGCCGACGATGAGCCCCGTCACGTGCGTGTTGTGTGCATGTGCCAACGGTCGGGTCTCGTCGTATACATCATTCCCACCGGTGATCACGTTGAAGCCCTCCGTCAAATAGCCGGCCAACGACGTGTGCCCTACATCCACGCCGGTATCCAGCACCGCCACCAACACGGGCACCGCCTGCGCCAGCGGACCGCCGGTCGACGGCGGGGGAGTGGTTACGTTGGACGTAGTCTCCGACGTCGTCTCTGTCTCCGTCTCTGTACTCGTGGACGAAGCTCCCGTTTCCGTTGTCCCTGTATCCGACAACGCCTCTGTACCCTCCGTATTGCCCTCCGTCAGTTCCAACGATAGGCTGTCCAGCGACAGTTTGTAGTCCGGGCAAATGTATTCGACATACTCCGCCACGCCCAGCTCCGCCAGTTGTTCCGCCAGTTCGCTCGGCAAAATAGGCTCCGCCAGTGTCAGCGTCTCCAGCCGGTCCAGCTCCGCAAAGTCGCCCGCGGGCAGTGCCGCGGAGAGATTCGGTACGGCCCGCAGTTCCGCGGGCAGCGTTTTCCGCGCCACGGCGTCCGATTCCAACGCAAGCGGTGTGACGGCCTCCTTGAAGTCCGCCTCCCGTCCTTCTTTGTACTTGACGATGTAGCGGTCCTCCGGCACAGCGACTTCCTGAGGCCGCCGCGCCAGCATCTCCCGCAGATCGGTCTCTGGAGACAAAACGGGCGTCGTCAGTTCGGACGCAAAAAAACCCGCTACCCGGAAACTGCCCGGTGTACCGGGTATTTCCTGTGACGGCTGTGGGCTTTCCAGTCGTTGTTCATCTACCATGTATCTGAAGGGGCTGTCTGCCTCCCATTGTACTTGCGCGTCCTGCGCCTGCGCCGGAAGCAGCGCCGCTACGGCGGCCACGGTGGTCACGAATAGTACGGAAAACGCCAGGAAAAGGCTCGTCATACGCCGCTTCATTTTGTTTGCCCCCTGTATTTTCTGCTTTTCCATATTTTTGTTCTTTCGGGCATAGGCCAAAAATTTTCTGCCGTTTAAACACAACAGCCCGCGCCGCGGCTCACGTGAACCGGGTGAGCACCACGGAGTAGACGTCTTCTAAGAACTTGAGGCCGCCCTCGTAGCCCACATAGGAGCTGTTGATGACGAGCCGCTCGTTCAGCGGCCAGGCGATGGATAAAAAGTGCGCGTTTGTGTCGCGCGCCACCTTCTTCTCCCACGCGCTGCCGATGATCAACGGGTAGCCGTGGTAGTCGGCTTCGCGGATCTCGTTTTGTACGAGGTAGCCGTCCGTCTCGAAGGACACCTCCGCCTTGATGTCGTAATTCATGTCGCGAAAATACCCCTCGATGTCCGCTCGATACTTCTCCGGCACGTCCTCCATCGCGTACTGCCGCTGCGGGAACAGCCCCATGTCGTTGACGAGGAAACGGGTCAGCGCGAGGGCGTATTGGGTGTCCGCGGCGACGGTGAAGCGCTTGGACATGATGCGGTTTTCGAGGAAGATGTCGGCGTAGCGCTCGATGTAGTGGTAATACTGGTTCTCCTTCTCCGCGACGACGCGCTCGACCGCGCCGCTCGGGAGCCCCGCGAAGGCACCCACCGCGCGCAGGAATTTGCTCGTCTCGCAGGCGCCGACGGGCAGATTTGGGTAGTGTAAGTACGGCGTGCCGAATCTCTCCTCAAGCAGCTGCGCACTCGAGAGCCCCAGCCAGGGATTTACGACGAGATTGCACTGCGCGCGGGGGATGCGGTCCACATGTTTCAGCCCGCGGCCGTACCCGAAGATGATGTTGGCCGTGAGCCCGACGTCGGCGAGCAGCCCCTCCAGCGCCGTGAGGTTGCCCTCCCAGAAGGGGTCGTGGAACGGGAGGCTCGCGAACACGTTGACAAGCCCCTTCTCCGTCTCGCCGGCCGCCGCCTCGCTCAAATACTGCGTAAACAGCGCCTCCAGCACCCACTCGTACCCCTGGTAGTTGCTCCCCTTGAACCCCGCCGTGGAAGCGTGGATCACCGGCTGGCCCGCCGTGCGAAATCCGCGCACGACCTCTCCGGCGTCGTCCCCGATGATCTCGGAGGAGCAGCCGGTGAGCACGACGTAGAGGTCCGCGTCGATGACGCGGAGGGCGTTTTCGACCACCTCCCGCAGGCGCTGTTCGCCGCCGAAGACGATCTCTGTCTCCGCGATGTTCGTACACGGAAAGATTCGCGGGGCAAAATGGCCGGAGGTGCCGTTTCCGGCCGTCAATTTGTCCGCGCAGCCCGGCCCCGCGTGGAGGACGGGCAGCACCCGCTCGATGGCCTGCACGGTCTGCAGCGCGCCCAGCGCGCACTTGTATCGCACCTGGTCCAAGGTTCTTGCCATGGGCAATCCACTCCTGTCGCTTATCTGCGCCTCTCAAACGGCGTTCACTCCGCCTTGTAGAGGAGGGTGTTTTCCTGCTTGTACCACCAGTCGGTGTACGGCAGTTTGATGCGGGCGGAGAGGTTCTTCTCGAAGCTGCGGTTTGTGATCCTGTCGAGGATGAGCTGTGCGAAGCTCAGCGTGCGCTTGTAGCCGAACGTCAAAAACTCGTCGGCCATGAAGATGGCCGGGACGCCCTGCTTGATGGCCCACACGCTGGTCCCGCCGTGCCGCGCGAGGTATAGATCCGGCTTGTAGGTGTTTAAGATGTTGAGCAGCTCGAAATTTTGCTGGTCCGCAACGCTCACGCGGAAATCCTCCGGCGTGTTCTCCGCGAGATGCTGCACATGCGGCGGCGGGCTGCCGTCGTCGTAACGCGAGTCATAATGCCATGACGCCACATAGGCGACCGTCATGCCGAGCTCCTGGACGACGCGCGCCACCTGGAACGCGAAGCTGGACCCCATGCCCAGCACGACCCGCAACCCCTTCAGCTTCTCTTTGATCGCCTCGATCTGCGGGATGTAGACGGCGCGCTCGCGCTCGATGTACGCCTCCACCTCGGCCTCCCGGCCGATCACCCGGCCGACTTCGCGGAACCAAACCTCGAACCCGGCGACGCCGAGCGGGTTGATCGTCTTGATGTAGGGCACGCCGTACGTCTGTTCCAACCCGTTGCCGAGGTAGGACGCCAGTGTCCCGCAAATGGAGACCGTGGCCAGCGCCTCCGACACGTGGGACAGTTCCTCCAGCGTCGTGTTGGAGTAGACCATCATCGTGTCGACGCCGATGGCGGCGAACATCTCGACAATGTCGTCCCGCGCGCTCTCGTTGAAGTTTTTGAAGACGACGAAATTCCGCTTCTCGCGCGGCGGCTTCACGACGCCCGTGAGGATCGCGTGGTCCACCGCGTCGAAGCCCGTGGCCCAAACCTGAGACCGAAACCCCTCGCAGTGGATGGGCACGACGGGGATGGGCAGCGTCTCCCGCGCCTCGGCGACGGTGGCGTCCACATCCTCCCCGATGATGCCGGAGACGCAGGATGTGGCGACAAAGATCGCCGCCGGCGTATAGCGCCGGTATGTCTCAAAAATCGTTTCACGCAGCCCCGCCGCGGCGCCGAAGATCGTGTCCGGCTCCTTCATGTCGGTGCCAAGGATCACCGTGTCGTACGACAGGTTGCGTTTGGCGGCCAGCTGCGTCTGCGTCGTCAGGGTCGGCGACGCCGCGGCCGTGCAGCCGGAGGGCGCGTGGTTGATGATCGCAATGTCCCGTATATGAGACAGATACCCGAGTACGCAGCCGGCGTCGCACGAGCTGGACTGTGAAAAACAGCGGCCTCTGTTTTTCAGGTTCCCGCAGCGCGAGCGTTCGGCCAAATCTTTGATCGTGCCCACATAGCCGACGACGGACCCCAGGCGCTCCTCCCGGGTGCCGATGGTGGTGGCGTCAAGTTTGAAAGCCATACAATGCCACTCCTTTCTTGTTGTGTCGTGTGTTTGCATTTACAGCAGCGTGGACGGGGCAATCTCGTCGGCGACGCTGCGCCCGGCGGGCACGGCTTCCGCACGGCCGGACGGGCCGTCGCCATTTTGCAGCAGCTCCCACACGCGGTGGTTGAGCCAACTGTAGTCCGCCGAGACGCGCATGCCCGCCGCGGTGCGCGGGCGCGGCAGGTCAATCTTCAGGACCCGTTTGATCCGGCCGGGCCGGCTGGTCATCACGACCACGCGGTCGGCGAGCAGCACTGCCTCCTCGATGCTGTGGGTGACAAAGACGATGGTCTTGCGGGTTTTCTCCCAGATCCGCAGCAGCTCGTCTTGGAGAGTCTCCCGGGTTTGCGCGTCCACGGCGGCGAAAGGTTCATCCATCAGCAGCACCTCCGGATCGTAGGCGAGAGATCGGGCGATGGCCACCCGCTGACGCATCCCGCCCGAGAGCTCGTTCGGGTAGCGGTCCTCAAACCCGCCGAGCCCCACGAGGTCGATGTATTTCCGGCAGATCTCGGCGCGTTGCCGCCGCGGCACGCGCTTGACCTCCAGACCATACGCCACGTTCTGGGCCACGGTGCGCCACGGGAGCAGGGCGTACCCCTGCATGATGAAACCCCTGTCGAGCGCCGGGCCGCCGACCTGTTTGCCGTCGATGTGGACCTCGCCCGACTGGGGCTGGGCAAGCCCCGCCAAGATGTCCAGCAGCGTGGATTTCCCACAGCCGGAGGGCCCGACGATCGAGACGAGCTCCCCCTCGCCAATCGAGAGGCTGAAGTCCTCCAGCGCAACGAATTCTTCCAGTTTTTTCTTTTCATTGCGGATGTAGTAGACCTGCCGTAACGACTGTAAAACGATCTTGCCGCCCCGACTGGCCGTCTCGGCGGTCTCCTCGGTCCACGCCGACCGGCCGGACGCCGGCGCCATGGCCGCGGACAGTTTCTCCGTCATGCCGTATCCCTCCCCGCGTCGCCAGCGTCCGGCGCCTCACGCGCCGGGTCTGTGTACAGCGCGGTCGACAGATAGCGTTCCCCGGTGTCGGGGAACACCGCCACCACCAATTTGCCCGCATTTTCAGGCCGCCGCGCCACTGCCGCCGCCGCACAGGCCGCCGCGCCGGAGGAAATGCCGACCAGCAGCCCCTCGGTACGCGCGAGCAGGCGGGCCACAGAGAAGGCCTCCTCGTTTTTGACACGGAACACCTCGTCGACGACCGCGCTGTTGTAGGTGTCGGGCGCAAAGCCCGCGCCGATGCCCTGGATCTGGTGCGGCCCGGCCCGGCCGCCGGAGAGCACCGGGGACGCGTCCGGCTCCACCGCCACCACGTACAACGAGGATTTGCGCGCCTTCAGCGCCTCTCCCACGCCGCTGACGGTGCCCCCCGTGCCCACGCCGCCAACCACGATGTCCACGGTGCCGGCCGTGTCGTTCCAGATCTCCACGGCGGTCGTCTCCCGGTGGATGCGCGGGTTGGCGGGATTTTTGAACTGCTGGGGGATGAACGAATTCGGAATCTCACGGGCCAGCGCCTCGGCCTTCAGGATCGCGCCCCGCATGCCCTCGGCCCCCGGCGTCAGCACGAGCTCCGCGCCGAGCGCGCTGAGCAGGTTCTGCCGCTCGCGGCTCATCGTGTCCGGCATGATGAGGATGATGCGATACCGCTTGGCCGCCGCCACATAGGCCAGCGCAATGCCGGTGTTACCGCTCGTCGGCTCGATGATGACGGTGCTGCCGTCGATGAGCCCGCGGTCCTCCGCGTCCTTGATCATCGCGAAGCCGATGCGGTCCTTCACGCTGCCGCCGGGGTTGAAATACTCCAGCTTGGCCACGATGGCGCTCCCCAGCCCCACCGAGGCGCTGTAATTTTCCAGCCTCAGCAGCGGCGTGTTGCCGATCAGGTCGGTGAGTTTGCGCGCGATCCTCGGCATATGCGTTCCCTCGCTTCTCTAACGTGAGTTGCACCTGCAACCCACAACCCAAATCCTTGTTTTTTGTTGCCGCTTCGCGGCAACAAGGTACTAACGTTCCCTTGTTTGCGTACGCCTCTGTTCTCGCAGTCGGCCAATTACATATTAAATATATATGAATGATATGTATCATTAAAACACATCTCTCCGCGCTTGTCAAGCAAAAAATTGGGACGCGGCCAAACCGGCCGCGTCCCGCGCTGGGTCGTCTAAACCATTGGGATGTGAAATTGGCGTTATAGGTCAATAGACTTTGGTGAACTTAAAGTCATAGCTCTGGAAAACATCGCGGAACTTAACCTGGTTGACGACGATAAGGTCTCCCGTTTTTGGCACGACACCTTGCACGATGACCTTGGCCGGATCCGCCTCGCTGATCGAAGCCGCATACGCGGCGCCCGCGACGGCGACGGCCCCGATGCTGCCGAGCGGCTGCTTAAACGTCAGTGTTAGCCGGCCGTCGGCCTTCTCTGCGTCTATGTTCCAGAGGTCGCCAGGAACAACGTCGATGGCGTAAGAAGCTCTGTACTCCGTGTCGCCGTACCACCTGACCAGAATGTACATCCGCGGGATGCTGTCCGCGCTCTGGTTGAACTGTTGGTTCGTGTAAGTGATCGGAAACTGCGGGTCATTCGACGGGTCGAAGTTCGTTTTGCTGCCGAGCGTCGCCCTGGTGTCAGCGTTGTAAAGGTAATAGTCGACGTTCTTGCTTGGATTTGGGTTGCTGACGGAATCCAACAAACCGTCTATGGAAACGCTGACGGGCAGTCTGTAATTGTATCCCTGAACGAGCGTTGGAACGGCGGTAATGTGAATCGCGTCGCCCTCCACCTTGAGCGTAAGGGCGGCTGAGGTCGCCGGACCAAGCGAGCCGTCTTGAATCTGGCCGCCCTGAATCGTACCCGTATATTTGTGATACTCGCCGGCCTTGTCATAATCGGCCGGGTCGATTTCCGGCCAGGAGACGCTGACCGTTCCCCACTCGCCGCTGCCGTAGCGTACCCGCGCCGTCACCGGAAGAACAGGCGCGGTGTTGATGGGCGTCGTCACCTCGACAGGCTCAAAGTAGATGATCTTGCCGTCGTCGGCAGGGAGCGAATGCCATTCGTTCGGGTTGCCGTTGTCATATGGATTGGGCGGCAACAGGAAGCTCGCGCCGCTTGTGAAGCTGGAGTCGCCGACCTGCGCGCCTTTTCCGATGCCGTTCACCATGTGCTCGAAACCGCTGCCAGTCCCGCCGCCCGCCTGCATCGAGAGGTAAAGCTCGACGAAGTGGACAATGTTAATGTGGCCGTAAAGCGGCGTGACGACCGCGTTTGCGAGCGAAATCGACGTGTTGCTCACCTGATACACGTCATAGCATCCGAGGCCATACCCGTCAAAGTAGAGCACATCGTCGGCCACGCGCAGGGCGGCCCAGCCGTTCGTTGTGCAGTTTTCGCCGCGCTTGTCCTCCTCAGGACCTTGGTAGTTGGCCTGAGAAACGGGTCTGTACACCAATTCATTCTGAAGGAAGTACAGCCTGCCGTAATCGCCTTTCCAAAGCACGTCGTATTTGTTGAAGTGCTCCGACATCGCGCCGTAAGACGTGACGTAATCACCGCTCACGACAAGCCCGTTGTCGACTTCGTTCACATACCAGCCTTGGTTGCTCCCATGGTCGGCGCGCCACAACCAGGTGTGGTCGATAATGGTATGGGCGGTGTTGATGACGAACGCGTTGTCAACCTTCGGCGCGGACGAACCGCTCGGCCCGCCGATGCGCGCGAAGACGTCCTGAAGTATGACGGGGTTGTCCCCGGCGTCAAAGTCGGTGCCGTTCTCACCGACTTGGAGCAGCGCATAAGAACCGTTGTAATTGGTGTCGGGGTTGAAGCCGCCGCCCGCTTCAAGCATCAAACCGGCCAAGCGGACGCCCGCGACATCGCCGACGTTAATCACGTTGTTGCCGGCCGTAGGCATTATCGTAACCAGTCCGTAGCCGAGCATGATGGTATTGGGACGGTTGACGATGATCGCTTGGTCGTAATTGTATATGCCGGGCGTGAAGAATATGTCCTTGCCGGAAGCGATCGCGTCGTTTATCTGCGTTACGGTCGTCTCGTTCGCGCGAGCCACGAAGAAGTTGTCCTCGAACGGTACACTCGTCCCGACTCCGGGCGACGTGTCCGTCCATGAACGGCCGACGGCGTCGTACCGCAAACCCGGCACAAACACATAGTACTCGTCGTCCTTGAAATAAAGGTAGGGCTTCTCGGCGATGATGGGCGTATTCTCAATCACCGTCTTCTCATGGGAATTTACGTCTGTCATATCGCCCGTGACACCCTGGTAGAAAGTCGAGTGGCAGCGGGCATTGAAGAAATAACTGGTGGCGTCGTTGTTGCGGAAATACCACTGCTGCTGGGTGAAAGACCCGACGCGCCCATTCGGGATGTAGCTGTCTGAAAGGTATCCGCCGGAAGCCCAGGCGCTGTTGCTGTTGCTCTCGTTGGCGGCGCCGTCGAACCTGAATTCAGACGCGTTCGGGAGGTTGACCCTACGAATCGGCGCGGCCTGGGAGACGGCGTACTGTATAACGCCGGCCGCCGACATCGTCAGGTTTTCAGTCGCGCGCCAGAAGGTAGTGGTCGCGTTGGCCGGCGTAACCTTCTCAACCTTGTTGACCACAACGTCTGTCGGCAGATACCCAAGGCCAGCCACGTGATCGTAGAACCCGATGCTGATTGTGGAATCGTACGTCCCGGGCTTGAAGAACAGCGCATAGCGGTTTGTCGCGAATTCGCCCGCACCTGTGGCGCCTCCGATCGCGCCGTTGACTTTCGTGATGTCGTCAGCCGCGGCGTTGAAAATATACGTGTTCGCGCCAAAGACGGCGCTCTCGCGCCCAACCGCCTTCGCGGCCGGCGTTTCGCCACCCTTGTTATAGGCGAACACTTGGTAATAACCCCATTTGTTGCCGCTTACGCCCGCCGGGACGGTATACGTATTTGTACCCCTCGGCAAGGTAACCGGGATGTCGTTCCACACAGAGGCGTACGCGCCGTCGGCGCAGCGGATCTTGTACCCGGTAATGTCGGCGTCGTCGGTGTTCGGGGACCAGGTGAGGGTTCCTGTGCCGTCGGCGTTGAGCTGGTAACTGAGGTTAAGCGGCGCGAGCGGCGGATCGACGTCGCCGCCGCTGAGGCTCAACGTGTTCGAGGGTCTTGAGCCGCGCGCGTTCGTCAGCAGAAGCTGGAACGAATAAGCGTCGCCGTCTACGAGGCCCTGGTACGTATAGTTGTTAGCGCCCGCGATGACGCGGTCTGTCACGTCAATCAGCGAGGTTTCACCCCTGTGGGCGACGGAAAGCTGAACCGTTGTATAGAATGTCCTTGTGGGCAGCGTCCACGATATAAGCGCCGAGGTCGCCGAAAGCGTCCTTGTGATCGTCGCGGCGTTTGCGGGGACGGCCGGCGGCACGATCAAGAACTGGCTCGCGTCGGCTTTCACGGTCGTTGTGTAAACGCTGCTTCCGGAAAGCGTCAGGTACCTCACCACAGTGCCGCGCCCGTAGCGGTTTATCGTGACATATCCGTCTCCCGCGAGGGCGTACTGCAGATCTTCATAGTCGTAGCCGTCGAACGTCGTCGTCGGGAGCGTCCTTGCACGGGCCGCATCTACGGCTCCGGCCTCAGACCCGCCTTCGACGGTGAGCATGGCGTTGTTGCCAAGGTTCGTAAGGCCGACGCACGAAATGTAGGCGGCGGTGTTGCTCCTATTTACGTCGAGCCGCCACTGCGCCGCGGTGTTCAGCGGATCCGCGCCGGAAGCCGTCAGCGGGTATCCGGACGGGTCGGCGTTCGGCAATTTAACGAGCTTGCCGTTGTCCCTCGATATGAGAAACCAGGCGCTGCCAACTGTCGGCAGCGCTGCGACTGTAATCTGCGAGGCGCCTATCGTATTGGCGCCGTCGTTGAACGCAATCTCAATGTCATACGCTCCGTCGGCGAGAGAATTCAAAGCCGAGGGCAGAATCGTAACCGTTCCCGCCGCCGTGTCCACGGCAAATTGACCGGCGTCGAGCACCGCATCGCCGACCTTGACCGCAGCGACGCCAGCCGCGGCGTCCGCCCCATAACCGAAGTAAGTCTCTATGACCGCCCCGCCCGCAACAAGGGGAGTGTAATACACACCGGCCGTGTTGACGGACGGCCCTGCGGCTGCCGGAAGTACCGCCGTGACGGCATTGCTGTCCGGGGAGCTGCCGGCCGCGCCAAGGGCTCGTACCGTGTAGGTATATGTCTGGCCCGGCATGGCGGCGGTGTCGAGATAGGTAAAGTATCCGCTGTCGTCTTTGGCGACGACGGGGGTAACTTCGCTGTTTAGCGCGAGGCCGTCTCTGTATACGACATAACCGGCGTTATAGGTGTAAACGCCCGCCGCGTCCACGCCGCCCCCCCATCTGAGCGAGACGCCGGCCGGGCGCTGCTGCGTGGCCTCAAGGTTCGTTGGCGCGAGGAGTGTTCCGGCGGGCACGACGATGAATTTCTCAGCGTCTGTCGGCGGACGCTCACTGGCGTCGCCAACCGTCGTTGTCTTCCAAATATTACCATCTTCCGCGTCTATCCCGGTGTAAGTGATGCCGCCGCCCATGCATACGATGATGGAGACGGTGCCGTCGCCATTCGGCCTGACGAGGAAGACCGAAGACGCGCCGGAGTCCATGGCGGCGTCCGTAGCGGGCGTAGCGGAACCGTTTGAGGTCGCGCCGAAATTCAGGCTGCTGTTGGAGGCGTTGCCGCCCGACGACTGAAGCGCCGCAACGGTCGCCGATTTTACGGCGCTGAGTATGCGGATAGCCGAGGTCTTGTTCTGGGCCCGGCCCGAATATTGGAACTGAAAGCTTGACGCGACGGGCACCATGCCGGTCGGGGCGTCGGCTGTCGCGTAAACTTTTGTGTCGCCCGCGGCCGTACCGTTCGCCTGCAAGCCCGGGGACTGGAGAACTTTCCCGTTGAGCGCCGAAACGATGTACATCGCGTCGGGTGTGGGGTAGCCCGTCACGGCCAACGCGGCGGCCGACAACGCAGGATCGACGCTCTCCTGCTCAGGGTACGTCTCAGCCAAAACCACCATTGGCGACAACACCACCGTAGACAAAACGATCATGGCCGCCATCATCAGGGAAAATACCCTGCGGAACTGTCTTTTCATACATTTTAACCTCCAAAAACAACACAAAATTCAATCAGCGAGTCGCTGCGCGTCAATTCTTAACGGCGGGGAAAATGGGCGTATGATCGCTGCCCCAGCAGAACACAGCATAGCTGAATTCACCCATCGGATATTCAGCCAGATCGACGTCAAACGTCAATGCAAAGGCTGTGTTGGCATCGATCTCCACCGGCTTTCGTTCTATATAAGCAAGGGTGCCATTGCTGTTATATGCTGCCAGTATGGCAGCACCTCCAAGCGCGTTTCCTGCGTTGTTGGCTATCAACACAAAAGCCGAATCGTCGAAAGCGGCGTCAAGTATGAAGCCCCATCTGAATGTATGCGTGTAAACCTCTGCCGCGAAGCCGTTTTCTAAAGTCGCTACGGTCAGTTTGCGCTCGATTGGGTTGACCCCTTCCACCAGAGCCGGTATGACAATCCTGCCATCAATGCCCAATCGGGTCCACCCCGTCGCGCTGACATATGTCCCCACAAACGCCCCGCTCATTTGCGGGCCGGGGAGGTACGAACCAACCGGGGCGTCGGAGGCGCCGGTATAATACGCGTCGACGGTATCGGCGTCAAATGCGTACCCATACTCGACCCCGGGCAATTGGTTTGTCATATAGACGTCTGGCATTGGCATTTTATTGACCAATGTGACTCCGTCTAACGGCGTGTCAGCCGCGCCATAGAACGTCGCAACGTACGCGCCGTTCGTAAGAGAGCCGTCAAAATAGGATCCGACCGGATTGCCTGTCGCGCCCATATAATAGACATCCACTGAGGAACCGGCCCCGTACGCAGTGACGGCGGGGGCCGACAAGCAGAGTGAGACGACCAACATCGCGGCAACAACGCGGCCCGCTCCCCTTACAGAGAACTTTGATGTTTGCAAAAACATGTGGGCATCGCCTCCTATGTTTAAAATTCGGTGCAAAACCGTGACCGTTTTGTGTTCTCTATGCCAATACGCCTCTCACGTTTATCAGTCATCATCCCTTTCCTTTGTGAGACAACAAGAGGCCCGGCCACAGTCTGTTGCGCCCATGGCGGGCAAGAACCCCTAGGCAAAGACCGTCTGCACAAACAGCCCTCTCAGCCGCCGCCTCCCCTGCACACGAAGGCAGCCGCTCCGCTTCCGGACGCAGCATTTTCTCTACGCAAAATCATTGGGCCGCAACCTTTAGGGACAGCTTAACAGTTCTTTACTTAACCACCTTCTCTGTTTGTCCGTCGAATATATGAAATTTATTCATGTCGAAATATAGATTGATTTCATCCCCCGAACGAATCCCAGATCTCGCCGGAACCCGCGCGCGGACACGATGGCCGTTGAAGTCAAGATAGAGGAACAATTCGGACCCCATCATCTCGACAATGGCCACGTTAGATGAGAAAACGCCGTCGACTTTTTCGCTGTCGCACCAATGAATATCTTCCGGTCTTATGCCAACAATGACAGTTTTGCCCAAATACCCTTCCAATGCGGCCATGCGTTTTTCCGGTAAGCGCATACGCACTCCGCAGAATTGCAAGAATACGTCGACGCCTTCGACAGCAACGGAGGCATCCAAAAAATTCATCTCTGGCGAACCAATAAATCCTGCCACAAATTTATTGTCCGGGGCATCATACAGCATCTGCGGCGTATCGATCTGTTGAATCTCACCGCTTTTCATGACAACTATGCGGTCGGCCATTGTCATAGCTTCTGTCTGGTCATGCGTGACATAAACGAACGTCGTCCCCAGTTTGCGCTGAAGTTCAATAATCTGGCCGCGCATCTCGGTTCGCAATTTCGCGTCTAAATTGGAGAGCGGCTCGTCGAGCAAGAATACGGCGGGGTCGCGCACCATCGCCCGTCCAAGCGCCACACGTTGACGCTGTCCGCCCGACAGCTCTTTCGGTTTTCGGTTTAAATATTCAGATATATCGAGTATAGCGGCCGTTTCGCGCACCTTTTTGTCGATGACATCCTTCGGTGTTTTACGTATTTTTAGGGCAAAAGCCATGTTCTTATATACCGTCATATGAGGGTAAAGCGCATAGTTCTGAAAGACCATCGCAATGTCCCTGTCTTTCGGCGCTACATCGTTCACCGCTCTTTCCCCTATGAGAATTTCGCCGGAAGTCACCGCTTCCAAGCCCGCAATCATACGAAGCGTGGTCGATTTGCCGCATCCGGAAGGGCCCACGAGTACAATAAATTCCTTGTCTTTGATCTCAAAGTTTAAACATGGCACGACTGTTACATTGTTTTTATAGGTTTTGCTCACATTCTTGAAAGTAATACCCGCCATTATGTGCCTCCTTCCCCCCAAACGGCTAAGAATCAATAACCGCAGTAGATACCGACATGCCGGGTGTATGAATTTCCACAGTTTTACCGCCGATGCGCAGGACAACGTTTTTTTCGTCCGCGTTGCGGTTGAGAATGACGGAGACGACTGCGCCATCCGGATTTTTCAGCGCGGTTACGCCCAGATCTGTCGTGTAGCGGGAGAAAGCGACCCTGAGAGCGCCTGGTTTGATATGCTTAGAGAAGTGGGAAATATACGAATACACAGGGCGCTCTTCCAATTCTGATGTGTCGACGTTGAACAAGAAGGGAGCGTCACAGAAATTTTTGACGTGATTTGGGCCGCCGTCCTGGTCAAGAACAACATTCCAGTCATAAAAGGCATGCATACCGGCGTTGATATTCCCTATCAGTTCATGGGCATATTTAGCCGCCGCACCGATATCATTTCTGTCAAACTTGAGAAACTCCACGCTTGCCTCGGATTGCACCAATTTGAGATGGGGGAAGCGATCACGGACAAGATCAACAGCCTCAAAATGGTCGCCGCTGTACCAATGGAACGCGACGCCCTCAAAGACGCCTGACGTCTGCGAGTCCGCCACCTTGGCGGCGCGTTCGTACAATCGCTCCTTGTTATGATCCCAAAAAAGCAGTTTTACATCGCCGTGGCCGTTCTTATCAAGAGCGGGCCGAAGATAGTTGACAAGAAAATCCCGTTCCTCTTCTGCCGTATATACACACGAATCCCATGTTTGAACAGCTTTCGGCTCGTTTTGTGCGGTGAGCCGGACTATGTGAAAGCCGATTTTTTTTAGTTCCTCCAGGTACCGGCATATATATTCCGCAAACAGCGGATAGCGCTTCTTGAGCAGTTTGCCGCCGCCGTTGCGCGCGCCGTTCGATTTCATAAAGGCAGGCGGACTCCACAAAGACGCCATAAGCGGTATTTGTTTCCCATATTCGTCCTGCGCCGCGTCCAGAAGCGGCCCTATATATTTTACAGCCCTACCAAGGCTGAACGTGGCAAGCTTTTCATCGTTTGGCTCAATGGCCTCGTAATGCCCAACGGAAAAATCGCAGCTGTCTAAATGAATTCTCCCCGCCGTATAGCCCGCGCCGTTTTCACCAAAATACGCCTTGAGCAGACGTTTACGCTCTTTTTTCGGCATCAGTGAAAAAACGTAACCCGCCGAGTCCGTGAAAGCCCCTCCGAATCCCTCGAATGTCTGGTATTCCACTTCGGGGTGAATGTTGACGACACTGTTCTCAATACCGTTGTCGTCGGAAAAAACATGGACAGATGCTATTTCAGTCTTTTGGCCGCCGTCGAAAGCCGTGGTAAACAGATGCAGCGTCCTTGGCGTAAATGTCGCCGGAGTGAATGTCGCCGTGTTCTCCATAATTTGTCACCTCTCATGATTTTTGCGGTACTCGGACGGGCTCATGCCTTTTATTTTCTTGAAGATGCTGGAAAAATATTTTTCATCGCGATAACCGACCTTGTACGCCACTTCGTAAGTTTTCATCTTGTTGTCCACAAAGTAGTCACAGGCGCGTTCTACCCGGATTTGGTTAAGATAATCTATAAATCCGCATCCGACAGTGCGTTTGAACAGCGTCGAAAAATAATTTGGCGTTATCCCGACATATTCCGCGACAATCGTCAGCGTCAGTTCATCGGGGTAATGGCGGTTCATATAATCGAGAGCATTGCTGATAAAACTGTTCAATGCAGCCGATTCTTTTTGCTTATTGCTGCGAAACGGCTCTTTTTTGCAAGCCGTCCAAATGGCACGAAGAATGTCGGATGTCCCCGTAGGTTTAAGTAAATAATCCACCGCGCCGTAGCGCAGCGCCAGCTGCGCATATTCAAATTCGTCGTAACTTGATATAACAATGGTTTTGGGCAGTATGCCAATCGCGGACGCCTCTTTCATTACATCGATGCCGCTCTTAACCGGCATTTTGATGTCCAGCAGCATAACATCGGGATTGTGCTGAATAATGATGTCGATAGCCTCCTGCCCGTTGGCCGCGCAGAAAATCTCAGAAACATAATCAGCATTTTTGCTGATGAAGGACTTCAGACTCCCTCGCACCCGCTCCTCGTCCTCGGCAATCAGCAGGCTTATTCCTGAATCACTCATAGCCCCGCCTCATTTCGCCCTATCAATGGTAATTTGATATGAACTTTAGTGCCGATATTCGGCTCACTCTCAATCGCAAGCTCGGCTGCAGCGCCGTAACGCAAATTCATGCGCTCTTTCACATTCCTGACGGCGTAATGCCCCACCCTCTGGTACGCGTACCGGCTGTCGTCCTTCGAATGTAAAATCTCTTGAACTTTCTCACTGGGCATGCCAATGCCGCTGTCCTCGATGGTGAACAAAAGGAAATCGCGGTCTATGCGGCCGGTTATCCGGACACGGCCCCACGTTCCGTTTTTTTCCATTCCGTGGACAATGGCGTTCTCTACAAAGGGCTGGATGATCAACTTTGGAATTTGATATAAAAGCAGTTCGTCTTCCACTTCAATGCTGTAGTCCAATTTTTTATCAAAGCGCAGCTTTTGAATTTGCAGATAATGGCGTACGATTTTCAGCTCCTGTTCCACTGTGACCTCGCTGTTGCCGTTGGACAGCAGCATACGAAACAATTCCGACATCGCCAATATATCATCCGCAAGCCGTTCTTGGCAACATTCCGTCGCTTGCCAGTAAAGGGCATCCAGCGCATTGTAGAGGAAATGTGGGTTCATCTGGGCCTGGAGCGCATTCAGTTCGCTCTGCTTTTCTCTCAAAGCCAAGACATAATTTTTATCAATCTGCTCGCGGATATCGCTCACCATCGTGTTGAAGGTTTCGGCCAGCTCGGAAATCTCATCATTCCCCTCGATGCGCACCTGCTGATTGAAATCACCGTTCTTAAACTTATTCATGGAGGCATAGAGCAGCATAATCGGCCGGGTAACAATTCGCGAGGCGAACAAGGACAAGGGCCAAACACTTGCCAAAAGGGCGAGTGCCGACAGGCACGTGATAAGAAAACCGCTCCTTTTCCACGCATCCCAATCGCTTTTCTTGGACAGATAAAATATCGTTTGACCCGACGTTTCGCGGCGCTGAGAAAAGATGTAATATTTTTCATATTCCAGCGGCTCATCCGCGGCTTTTGGATCATTCTCCCTAAGCCATTCAGCAGTTTCGTCCGGCACGTCGCCGTATCGGAACATTTCGTTGCCATCGGCGTCAAAAATAAGGACACCCTCGTTATTCTGGGGCATGGCATTTGCGCATATGCTTTCGTATCCGTCTAAATTAATGCCGAGTGACAGGAAACCCAGCTTGCGTCTCTTGGACAAATCGTACAGTTCGCTGCAGGCGACAATTTTGTCCGAACGATTGTTGATAAAAAGCCCAATATCATCATCGTTTACTCGGCTCCAAACGATAACACCGTTCCCCGCTGCGGCCCGTTTGTAAATGTCCAGCGCCCGAAGATCGGCAATGTCTGGAGCAAAAACGCTCCTGTCGCGGCTCACTGAGAACGGCCTGAGTCCGTTCTCCGGGTAGAGCGCAGCTGTCACAATTTTCGTTTTAACCGCCAATATGTCTTTTATGACGTTAATCGGCGTTTTGTTTGACCAAAAGAGGGGATCTTCGGCGGTCTCTGCCGGGTCGGACATCAAAACCCGCTGTATTTCATAATTGATGGAGAGATAGGTCGCTATTTCCAACATATCTTGCTCCAGATATCCAATATTTTCGTCGATTGACAAAACGGCGCGCTTATACTGCCGCGTGCGCTCACTTATGACAGTGGAATGGCTGTTCCAGTAAATAATGCTTTCCACGATAAGAAACGCCGGCAGAAGAACGGCATAGATACTCAAGACTATCTTATGCCCAATCCGCATCCCTGAATGGTTGTTCCTCTTCATGCCGCACATAGAAAACCGCCCCGACTGATATCATTTATCCCTTTACGGCGCCCATGGCCACGCCTTTTGTTATATGTTTGCTTAATATAATATAGATTACGATAGCCGGCGCGGCGGTGAGCGTCATAACGGCAAATTGTACCGCCGCATTCGCACGGTACTGCCCCGTGAACTCCAAGATGGAAAAAGGCAATGTTTTCCATCTCGATGTGCTCAGATATGTACTGGCCATCATAAATTCGTTCCAGTTGTTCAAATAAGTCATGATAATGACAGTTATAAGCGACGATTTCATCATCGGTGTGATAACACTGCCAAGAAGGCGAAAAGTTCCGCACCCGTCGATTATGGCGGCTTCTTCTATTTCTTTTGACACGGATTCCATGTAACTCGCCGCGAGGAAAAGTCCCTGCGGCAGCGAAAACGCCACATAAGGCAGAAGAAGCGACCACAGCGTATCGCGGATTCCGAGAAAGTCATATATCATGTAATTGGGGATAAGCGTCGCGTGAATCGGAATCATCATACCAAGCAGTATAATGCTTTTGGCGGTTTGCGAAAACCGCCAGCGCATTCTTGTGACTGCGTATGCCGAACAGATTGAGAGCACCAGCACTATAACGACCGCGAGTGTATTCACAAGCACACTGTTTTTTAAGTATAGCAGAAAATGCCCGTCAATGAAAGCCCTTGGGTAGTTTCCCCATTGAATTTCCCGAGGAATGATAAGCAGACTCGATGTAAAGAACTCAGTGTTGCTGGCAAAAGAGAAATCAATAAGCCATATCAGCGGGAAAAGCTGAATCGCCGAGAACAATATAAGCACGCCTAAAATGATGCCTCTGCCTAAGGAAACTCTTGTTTTTATCTTATCTGCCATGGCTCAAATACCCCTTTCGCGAAAGAGTCGGTTGAGGAATACTGTCGTGATAAGACAGATAACGATAAATACGACACTTATTGTATTGCCGTAACCGTAATTGCCCGACTGGAAAGCCTGCTTATACAAATATGTCGCCACAAATTGCGTTTCGTTTCCAGGCCCGCCTTTTGTCAGGAGATACACTGTTTCCATCTGTTTCAGGGCCGAAATAAGGGCAAGCGTCACGTTCACTTGAATCACAGGACGCATGAGCGGCAAGGTGATCGCAAAGAACATCTTTTTGTCGTCGCACCCGTCGATAGCGGCGGCTTCATACAAAACGGGATCGATATTCTTTATGCCTGTGTAATATATAAGCATACCCCAACCAAATCCATGCCATACAAGTACAATAAGAACCGACCAGATGGCCTTCCCTGTGCCGAGCCAATTGACGCCCTCTCCGCCGAAAAATCGCGCGATAACATTAAAAAGTCCAGAATTTGTATTGTAGATATATTTCCACAAAGTGGCAATCACGGCTGAGGATATAATATTGGGGATGAAATAAGCGGTCTTAAAAAATGTCTCTAGGCGGCCGCCAATCCGATCCAACAACCATGCCGTTAAAATTGCTATCGGGTGCTGAATAAGAACAAAGCCCGCCGCAAGCAGCACCGAATTGAGCAAAGCGTTCCAAAACGCTCCGTCCTTTATCAGGGCAGAGTAGTTCTCAAATCCCACAAATGTGAAGCGGCCAATACCGGAACTATTGGTGAAGCTATAAATAAAGCTGAGGACAATCGGCGCGAGTACAGCAAAAAGGAAAGCGGTCAAACTCGGCGCGATAAGAATAGCTATGACGCGTTTATCCCTAAGCATCTTTTCCACATCACTCACCCCTATCGGCGGGCTGCAAGCCGCGTTATAAACCGGCGGGTGCCGAGATTCCCCGGCACCCGCCCTCCCTTTGTACGGTTAATTCGCCAAAGCACTGACCGCATCTTCCGGGGTGATAGATTTAATAGAGATTTGTTGCGATAAATCCTCAAATTTCGTCTTGAAATCGGACGAGCCGAGATCGTTGATTGTCGTGCCGCTGATGGACGTAGCGCGAGAGAAAATGTCAATCAGCTGAAGCTGGACAGGGGTTTCGCTGCCGGTTTTGTACTGAGAGAAATCCTGCGCTGACATGCAGACATTGTTCTCCCAGGCAATTTTCGTCCAATTTTCCGGTTTGTAGATATAATTAAGAAGTTTCACGGCTTCGTCTTTCACGGGGCTTTTCGCTATCACAGAATGACCGCCGCCGTTCCAAGCCGCGATATCCGTAGAAACACCGACACCGCCGGATACGACAGGCATCGTAAAGGCACGAATATTGTCACGGATCTCCGGAGCGATTTCCTGATTGTTGGCCATGCTCATCTCCCAGCTGCCCATGTAAAACATGGCGGCTTGGCCGTTGATGAACAGATTCTGCGCCGTGCCATAATCCTGCTGTTCGAACCCGGGCTGGAACAGACCGGCATCGAAAGCGTCCTGCAGGAGGCGAGCCGCTTCGGCGTACGCCGGATTCGAAAAGTCGCCGCTGGATATGGCTTTCAGAGTTTCCGCCTGATAGGACGTCCCCGCGATTTTAACAAGCAAATCTGTTATAAATATAGAAATGGGCCACTTGTCATTGCCGTCCATCGCGACGGGTGATATTCCGGTCGCCGCGATTTTTGGGGCCAGCGCGAGCAGTTCATCATACGTGGCCGGAACCAACCAGTTGTTGTCGTTAAACAACTTTTGATTGTAATAGAACGCTATCATATCTGTGTTTCTTGGCAGGCCGTACAACTTGCCGTCTTTGGAGAATCCGGCGAGCGAGCCCTCGACAAAGCCATATCCGCTATAATCGTCGGGATTCAGCTCAGCAATCAGTCCGGCGTCAATATACCCGTCTAAGAAAGACGGCTGCCCCCAAACGCTGATAAGGTCAGGCAAACTCGTCCCCGAGGCATATGCCTTCATTTTGATTTTGTACGCTTCGTCGTCCAGCGCCTCCACCTGAATTTCGATGTTCTGATTTTCGGCCACATACTGGTCAAAAATCTTCTGCTCCACAAGCCCCTGCCCCGTTGTTCTGTCTGGCAAATTGCTGAACACCTTGATAACAGTCTTGCCGCCGTTCGTCTGCTGACCGTTCGGCGAACACGCCGTCACTCCGAAAACCATGACGGCTGCCAATAATGAAACAAGAACCTTTTTCATCAACAATGCCCCTTTCCACAATTATGAATGATAACAACTGCGCGGAAGATCCATCTTTGTCTATTATAGTACGATTTTCAGACAATTACATCATACTATTTTTGAAAAAAGTGGTCAATTCTACACGCACCACATAATTCTCCCCAAATTTCATGACACCGCAGAAGAAAAAATATAGCACCATGTAAAACAATCGCCTAATCTCAGTAGGGTTCGACAAGATCTGGATTTAAAGTATGGTATTTTATGGAAATTTTCAGATGGTTCGACCCCCAGAAGAATGACCCGGGTTTCTTTGCGGATTAAACGCCGCAACGCCTTTGGCGGCGTCACTCCCCTGCCAAACACAAGCTGAGAAGAGCCTGGCAGCGATAAACGCCGCCGCCAGCTAACCCGGCGGCGGCGTTTATCGCAGTTTTACGAAATGTTATTTCTCGTTAATCAGACAAAATGGTGAAGCTCTCCGCAAGTGGCGCATCGGTCTCACTGTCCCAGACATACGCGACGACTTTACTTCCGCTGTCGGGCTTGCGCAAAACATACTTCGCGTTAGACAGCCACGAACCGACAGTGGTGCTTTTGGGTACAAAGGGCTGTGGGCCACGGTCTTCTCCGCCGACAATCTCCGAATTGCCGCCAATGCCGCCGCCGACAAGGACCGAACCCTTGACGGTTATCTGATCGACCTTTGCCTCGGTCAGCCTTCCGCCGGTTTCGTATCCGCCGAGAATGGCATTCGCCTTCTGCTCGGCCTCACGCAAATTAAGCACACGCAGGCCAATGGTATCGCCATAGACGTCAGCGTCTCCGATAACAAGCGCATCGGCGGAAGGCAGCAGTTTCGACCAGTATTCATTGTCAGGGTGGAACTCGTTTGCCTCAAGAAACTTTGTCGGCCCAACGGGGCCACGATTGCTTGGACCCTCGCCATTGATGATGTGGGCGATCTCGCCTCTGTTTTGCGAGATTGAGAGTGTCCCGACTTGATGAATCTTGATGTTGGTGTTCTCTTCCGGCGCTATGAATCCTGTCCAAATCGTACGGAATTGGACCCCCATATTCTGTACGAACACGTCATAAGACACAAGACCCCAACCCTCGAAGTTCTTCACATCGTCGCCAATGCGGAACGCGGCATACCCTTGCTGTCTGTCGGCCAGCGGTCCGATGTAATCATACTTGGAATCCGCAAGCGACGTATCGCGCCAGGCGCCGGGTACGTCGTCGGTTTCCGGCGTGTCATACGGGCGCTCATTTTGCAGATAGAAGCACCGCCCGTCGTCGCCGTTCCAGAGGACGTCATATTTCTGGAAATGTTCAGAGTGCAACCCGTAAGTAATCACATGATCGCCGTTCACGACAAGACCGTTGTCCGTCTGATTAAGCGTCCATCCGACCTGGTCGCCGTGGTCGGCGCGCCATATCCAAGCGTGATCGAGAATCGTGTAGTCGGCGTTGATGACGATGCCGTTCTTTGCCTTGTAAGGTACGTTTGTCGGAAGACCGCCAATGCGCACGATGGCGTCGGAAAGCACAATTGGGCTCGCTTCCATCTCCGGCGTGGATGTGAAGCCGCCTTCACCGACTACAAGCAGCGCCTCGCTGGCATTGGCGAAGTCATTCCCGGAAGCGGGACCGGCATCGAACAGAAGGCCGGCAACACGTACGCCGGGCACGTCCGCGACTTTTACGCAGACATTTCCGCTCAGCGGACGGAGCGAAGCCTCGCCAATCCCGAGCAGCACGGCGTTTGGCTCGGTAACGCGGATTTCTTTGTCGAGTTTATATACGCCGGGGGTGAAGAAAATATTGCCGTTCTTCGTTTGCATACCGGCGATAATTTGATCGGCGTCCATAGCTTCGTTCGCTACGAAGAAGTCGCTCAGCGACCTGCTTTCGCCTGCGCCCATTCCTCCATTTTCCTTACCGGCGCCCCATGAGGGGCCGACAGCGTCTTTGCGGTACCCGGGTACAAACACCTTATAGTCGCCGGTGCCGCCGTTTGCGTCTACGTCAAAGTAGAGGAAGGGTTTCTCCGCTATGAGCGGTGTATGCTCCACATCAACGACAATCCATGAATAGGACTGGTTCCACTGGGTTCCGTCCAGGGTCGTGTTCCCTTGCATGACACCGTTCCAGATAAGGCCGTCCGTACCCGCCATCGCGTTGTTGCGGGTATAGAACTGCTGCTGTCCCTGATAGGATTGCCAGCCGCCTATATAACTGTCGGCAAGGTAACCGCCGCTTGCCGAACCGCCGAGCTGGAACGTGAGCGAACCCACCGTCTTAATTCTGCGAACAGGGGATGCCTGTGAAACGGCAAATACGTTTCCTCCGGCTGCGGTCTCCATGTTCTCAAACGTGCGCCAGAAATTCTGCGTGACGTTGCCGCCGCCATTGTAACTGCCGCCCTCCCAAGAGAATACCTGAACCGATTGCGCCTGCACGTCCGTCGGCAATTTGCCCAGCCCGGCAATATGCATGTAGAAGTTAAGATACATCCCCAAATACGTGAAGTCAGCCGTATGACCCTTGGCGGGCCTGAACAGGAGCGCAACACGGTCGTCGGTGAATTGGTTGTTGGCATCCGCGCCGGCCGGGGAATTCGCACCGATACCTCCCCCCCAGAAGAACGCTCTGGAATAGCTGTCGGCGACTGTTGACACTGTATTCTGAGCGTCATTCTCGGTGAAGATCTCGGTATTCGGGAACGCCGTAATTTCGAGCGAGGCCACGTCCGACGGCGGGCTGTCGATATAATCGCCGTTGCCGTTGTATGCGATTACCTTGTACCAATCCCATACATGGTCGGTTCCGAGACTGTACTGCGTCGCGTCGGTGGCGTAAACGAGCGTCGTGAATGTGGCGGGCGCGTACCTGCCGAGTCCGCGGTAGATCTTGTAGCCGGTTGCGTTCGGCACGGCGTCCCATGAGATAGCCGCGCCGTTGCCGTCGCCCGTTACTTTGACGTTCGCGGGGGCGGGCAAAGCGCTCTCGGCGTTAATGACGTTGAGTGTCACGGTTTTTACCGTTTGCGCAGCGTCGTTGAACGCAACCGCGATGCTGTGCGCGTCGCCGTTCGCCAAAGCCAAAGCGGAGAGCGCGGCGGCGTCAATGGTGACGGCGGGCGACTTGCCGCCGCTCAGCGTATAGGCGACAGGGCCGCCGTCGAGAAGCAGAGAGGCAATATCGGATGCCCTGAGCGAACCGAAGCCCAGCTTAACGCCGAAACTCACGCTCTCCGGGATCTTTTTGTTGAACGTCGCGATGGACGTACCCACACTCGGGGGTTCCCCTCCGGGGATGTTGGCGGCAATCAAAAGTCCGTCCGAATCATTGTTGGCGGTGTCCGTCACGATTTTGTACACGCTGACGTTGTCCACAGGCGCGTCGTCGGTAAACGCGTATACGCCGCCGTTTTCTCTGATGACAAGATTGCCGTCGTCCGTCAGCTCAATCCACTGTTCGCCGTCCTGTCTGAACACGCGGAATCCCGCGAAATAGTTCGGCGCAGGCCCTGTTGGGGCTTGCCACGTGAAAGTGACGTCCGCGGCGGTTTCACTGATGACCGCCCCGCCGACGGCGTCGCCAGGCGTATAGCTGTCCGGCGGAATGACAATGAAATTCGACGAGGCGGCTTGCGCCAAAGTGCGCGTCGTGCCGTCGGCGTTTACCGCCGCCCAGCCCGGGTTACTCCACGCGCCGTGAATCTTGGCCGTACCGTCGCCTTGCGGAACGATCGCCATGGCGGTGGCTTGGTTGATCGTTCCGGCCTGTTCCCAGGCGCCCCAAGAGTCCCCGTACATAGACATATTTCTCTGCGCCGGCGTGGGCGTAGTCAGCATAGATTGGATGCGGAACGGATACGTATTGGTATAGGCGGCCGCCACGTTACGGTCGATAGACCATTGCGCGTTCACGCTATCAGCCGAAATATACGTCACCGACAGCGCGCCTTGCGGATTCGCCTGCCAGGGATTGTTTTGCCTGACGCCGACAAGCGCCCCCGCGTCCGGCGAGAGAATCAGCCAGTTAGACGGGTGTACAATCTTGTCAAACACACTGAGACTGACAGCAAACGACGCCGTGCCGGCTTCCCGGTCAAATCTGACATGAATTGCGTGCTCGCCCTGCGTCAAACGGCTCAACGCGGCCGCTTTGACAGTGACCGTCTTGCCGGCCCAATCCACCGTGTAATCGCTGCCAGCGGCGAGACTCTCTCCCTCGTCAAGACTGACGGACGCGACACCCGTCGCGCCTTCCGGCGTGCCGAAGCCAGGGTCAAAGCCGATGATTTGATCTTTCGGGGCGGGGTATTTGAAAAATGTCAGTGCCGTCGTCTGAACTGTCGGCGGCAAGGTCGAAGGCATCGTGATGCTTCCGCTCGCGCCGACTACGCCGTTTTCACCTTTGTGCCAGTAATCCTCGGCGATAAACCTGTAGTAATAGGTAGTTCCATATATTTTTGACGACGGATCAACAAGCTGCGTAACATATCCGGTTTGCTGCGCCGCGCCGCTGAGATCCACGGCGACCGCGTCCGAAAACGCCGCGTCGGTGGCCCGCTGAAGAATCAGCTTCGATGAATATGTGGTGGGATTCGGCCACACGACCGTAACGGAGTTGCCGTCCGGTGTGGTAAGGGACGACGGAACCGGCGGAACCGGAACGTATCCCTGCGGCGGAATGATGATGAAGGCGTCGGGATTGCTGGCCGAGCGGCGAAGAATGTTCGCGTCGTTCACAGTCAATCCTTGCGCGTTGGCGTTCATCGGGTACACGATACCTCCGTTGCCTCCGCCGCGAATGATGACCGTATCGGCTGCGGAGCCGGGAATCGGATAGAATCCGTCGGCATCGCCGTTTGTTCCGCCTTCGACATAGACGGCGCCGTCATACATTTTAAACGCCAAGCCGGCGTTGTGTCCGTTGGCGGTTTCCGCGGTTGTCATACGGAACATGCCGGCGGCGGTCGGGATCGAACCGGAGTTGTAATTGGTAAGCGTCCATTGGGCGGCCGGGGCAGTCGGATCGTCCTGCGTAGCGACGATCCCACCGGGATTGGCGCCATACCCGGCGGCTGTGAGATGCTGCACATACGACTGGGCTTTCGGAGAATACAACAACCAGTGTGTATTGTTGTTTTCTGCAAGAGGTCCGACAGCCGCCACAGGCAACGACGGTAAAATCCCCAGCGCCATGACAAGGGTGACAAACAATGACAGTGCCCGTCTTTTGGTAATCATGAGTACCGCACTTCCTTTCTCCTCTCGATGCTAACCATTGTAGTCAACCTCCGAAAACGCCGCGTTCGGCATGGCGCCGGATCTTCTCTTGGCATATTTCACAAAAATCCCCGTGAGTGCACCCGACATTCGCCGCATTTTTTGTTCCATCTGCCAAAAAACCTCTCGATACTACCATCCGGCAGGAGGGGTTCGGAGGTTGCTTGTACATATTATAACATTCATCATGGGCGAATTCACCACATTATCTTATAAAATGGCCTGCAATATTATGATTTACAAAAAACAGGGCGCGGCCAAACCGGCCGGCGCCCCGTGCTGTGTACTCCCGTCAGTGTTCCTCGATCAGGCCGTAGCCGCCGTCGTTGCGCCTGTATACCACGGCGAAAACGCCCCCGTTTTCGAAGTTGCGAAACGCGAAAAACTCGTGGTTTAAGAGATTCATCTGGAGGATCGCCTCCTCCGGCGTCATCGGCTTGAGCGCGAATTTCTTCACGCGGATGATGTTGAACTCCTGCTCCTCGTCCACCACCGGGTCGGCCATGGCGGTGGGCACTTCGCGCTCAAACGCGCCTTGACGCAGCCGCTTTTCAAGTTTTGTCTTGAACTTGTGGATCTGCCGCTCGATGTAGGCCACGGCGCTGTCGATGGACGCGTACATATCGTTTGTGCACTCGGAGGCTCTGTACACCGTCCCGCTGTGGGAGACGGTGATCTCCACCTGGTGGCGGCTCCGTTCCACAGCAAACACCACACGCGCCTCGGCATCGTGCTTGAAGTAGCGGTCCAGCTTGGTCAGCTTCTTCTCGGCGTACTCACGCAGCGCATCGGACACTTCCACTTTTTTGTCGGTAAATTGCACTTTCAATTCGAACATCTCCTTCCAACCGGGATACGCCGCGGACCCGGGGGATCACCGGCGCCCAGCTCGGTTTTTCCACCCCCAGTATACCACATGCGGCGGGGTTTCGCCACCCTTTTCGTCACTGTGCCCGCCGGCCCAGAAGGAACACAGCCGCGGGGGCGGTCTCCAGCGACAGCAAAGGACCGCGCCAGACGACAATGTCCGCATCTAAACCTGGGCGCAGCCGGCCCACGCGGCGATCGAGCCGGGTGATGTCGGCGGCGGCGGCGGTGACGGCGCGCAGCGCCTCCTCCGCCGGCAGCCCCGCCTTGGCCGCGAGGCCCGCGCACAGCGGGAGGTACTCCGGGGGCACGACCGGCGCGTCGGTACACAGCGCGGCCGGGACGCCGGCCCGGTGCAGCGCGGCCGGCAGCGCAAACGACAGACTCCTGAGCTCCGGCTTCGAACGGTCGGTGAGCAGCGGCCCGGCGACGACGGGCACACGCTCCGCCGCCAGCAGGTCAGCCACCGAGGCCGCGTCCGTGCCGTGGATGATGACGGCGTCTAACGTAAACTCCCGCGCGATGCGCAGGGCCGTGAAGATGTCGTCGGCGCGGTGGGCGTGGATATGGGCCGGCATCGCGCCCGCGAGCACGGGCAGCAGGCTCTCCCATTTCATATCGTAGTCCGGCAGGTCGCCGCCGTGGCGCGCCGCTCTCTCTTTGCGCGCCCCGTAGGCACGGGCCTGAAACAGCGCCTCACGGATGAGCGCCGCCGTCCCCATACGCGTGAAGGGGGCGGCCTTCCGACCGGCGTACACGCGCTTCGGGTTCTCCCCCATCGCAAACTTCATGGCCGCGGGCGCGCGCAGGACCATGTCGTCCACACGGCGGCCGTCCGTCCTCAGCGCCGCCATCTGTCCGCCCACCGGGTTGGCGCTGCCCGGCCCGGTGACCACGGTGGTGACACCGGCGCGGCGCGCGTCGGCAAAACAGCGGTCCTGCGGGTTGACGGCGTCGAGTCCCCGCATATGCGGCGTGACGGGGTCGGAAGCCTCGTTTCCATCTTCGCCCATCTCGCCCACGGCGTCCTCGAAGACACCGATGTGACAGTGGGCGTCGATGAGACCGGGCGTCACCGCCGCGCCGGCGGCGTCCACGTCGTCCGGCCCCGCCGCTGGGCACGTCTCCGGGGGGCCCGCCGAATGGATACGCGCGCCCTCCGTGCGCACCCATCCCCCCGCCAAAACAGCGCCGTCCATCGTATGCAGCTCGGCATTGTAAATCAGCATCTCTCACACGTCCCCATAACAATCTCGCAAAAACCGCACCGCCGCGGTGGCGGCCATGACGCCGCCGCGGCATGGCGGGCGAAGCCCGCTATTGAAAATCCTTCCTATCTCTGCAAATACCGCGCCGCCGCGGTGGCGGCCATGGCGCCGCTACAGCATGGCGGGCGAAGCCCGCTATTAAAAATCCTCCCTATCCCTGCAAAAACCGCGCCGCCGCAGTGGCGGCCATGGCGCCGTCGGCACAGGCGGTTACGATTTGGTAGATGGGTTTTTGGCGCAGGTCGCCGGCCACAAATACGCCGGGGATCTGCGTGTGCCCGTCCTCGGGCGCCTCCACCCGCCCCTCCGCGTCCAACGGCAGCGAGCCGCGCAGCAGCGCGGTGTCCGGCACGACGCCCACCGCGACAAAGACGGCCGACACCGGCAGCGCCGCCGCCGCCTGTGTCTTCAGATCCCGTATCCGGAGCGCTTGCACGGCCTTGTCCCCCAAAATCTCCTCGGCCACGTGCTCAAGCCGGAGCGTCACATTCGGCAGCCGGCGCAGCACCTCTTCGAGGTGCCGGCCGCCGCGGAAGGCGTCGCGCCGATGCACCAGCGTCACCCGCCGGCAGACGCCGGCCAGATAGGCGGCGTCCTCCAGCGCCGTGTCGCCGCCGCCAACCACCGCCACATCCCGGTCCTTGAAGAAGGCGCCGTCGCAGACCGCGCAGTAGGAGACGCCCCGCCCGGTCAGCCGCTCCTCCCCGGGAATCGCCAGCTTGCGCCGCCGCGTACCCATTGCAAGGAGCAGCGCGCGGGCCGGGAGCTCCGACTCTGTCACCACAGTCAGCGCGCCCGGCTTCAGCCACAACGCCCGCACCTCTCCCGTCAGCACCTCGGCGCCCAACCCGCACGCATGGACCTCCATGCGCCGGGCAAGCTCTGCGCCGTCGATCGTCTCGAAGCCGGGGTAGTTGACAATGTCGGCCGTGGCGGTCATCTGCCCGCCCGCAAAACCCCGCTCCACCACGGCGACGGACAGGCCGGCGCGCGCGGCATAGATGGCGGCGGTCAGCCCCGCCGGGCCGCCGCCCACAATGATCAGATCTCTCACGCGCCTCTCACTCCTTGTGATGTCTTGGCCCGCCCCTTTGCAGGAAACGACAAAACTTCCAATTTACAAATTTAGGAAATTATGATACACTGTGAATAGCCGGTGCAGGGCGTCCTGTCTGGTGACGTTCGGCCCCGGCGGTTGCATGGCCGCCTGTCTTTATCCCATAACCCACTTGGCCGCCCTTTCGGGCGGCCGCTTCTTTTGGGGGGCGGGCATCACAGTACCCGGCGGGCCACCTCGTCGGCCAGCCGCGCCTCGAAGTCGTCCGGCGTCATGGCGCCGAGGTCGCCCTGGCGGCGGTCGCGCACCGACACCTGCCCGGCCTCGACCTCTTTGTCGCCCACAATCAGCATATAGGGTACTTTCTGCACCTGCGCCTCGCGAATCTTAAAGCCGATCTTCTCGTTGCGCTCGTCCAGTTCCGCGCGGTATCCGACTGCGCGGAACCTGTCATACAGCCCGCGCGCGTACTCATGCTGCCGCTCGGTGATGGGCAGGATGGCCACCTGCGTCGGCGCGATCCACAGCGGCAGCGCCCCCGCGTACTTTTCAATCAACAGCGCCAGCGTCCGCTCGTAGCAGCCGATGGAGGTGCGGTGCAGCACATAGGGATGCCGCTTCACGCCGTCTCGGTCGATATACTCCATGCCGAAACGCTCCGCGAGCTGAAAGTCTATCTGGACGGTGATCAGCGTGTCCTCCTTGCCGTGAACGTTGCGGATCTGGATGTCCAGCTTCGGGCCGTAAAACGCCGCCTCACCGTCGACCTCCTCGTAGACGAGCCCCATGTGGTTTAAGATGCCGCGCATGCGGTCCTGCACATCGTTCCACTGCTCGGACGAACCGATGTACTTCTCCCGGTTGTTCTCGTCCCACTTGGAGAAGCGGTAGGAGACGTCGTCGTCCAGCCCCACGGCTTTCAGCATGAAGGCGGCGAGGTCGAGACAATCTTTGAACTCCCCCTCGAGCTGTTCCGGCGTACAGGCGATGTGGCCCTCCGAGATCGTGAACTGCCGCACCCGGATAAGCCCGTGCATCTCACCGGAGGCCTCGTTGCGAAACAACGTCGAGGTCTCGTTCAGACGCATCGGCAAATCGCGGTACGATCGCGTGCGGGAGAGATAGACCATGAACTGAAACGGACAGGTCATCGGCCGCAGCGCAAAGACCTCGGCCTCCTCGTCGTCCTCCGGACCGATGACGAACATACCGTCCCGGTAGTGGTCCCAGTGGCCGGAGATCTTATAGAGCTCACGTTTCGCGAGCAGGGGCGTCTTGGTCAGCAGATAACCGCGCCGCTGCTCTTCATCCTCGACAAAACGCTGCAGCAACTGGATGACGCGCGCCCCCTTCGGCATAAGAATCGGCAGACCCTGCCCGATGTAATCGACAGTGGTAAAGAACTCAAGCTCGCGCCCAAGACGGTTGTGGTCCCGCTTTTTGGCCTCCTCCAGCGCCGTCAGATGGCGCTCCAGTTTCTCCTTGTCGTCAAAGGCCGTGCCGTAGATGCGGCAGAGCATCTTCCGGCTGCTGTCGCCCCGCCAGTAGGCTCCGGTCGCGGAGAGGAGTTTGAAGGCCTTCACCCGCCCGGTGTGGTCGACATGGGGGCCGGCGCACAGGTCGGTGAATTCTCCCTGTTTATAAAAGCGAATGGGCTCCTCCGGCGGCAGCTCACGGATCATCTCCTGTTTGTAGGGCTGGCTTGCCATGCACGCTAAGGCCTCGGCGCGCGGCAGCGTGAAGCTCTCGATGCGGTACCGCTCGCGGACGATACGCTTCATCTCTTTCTCCAGCGCCTCCAACTCCTCGGCGGTAAAAGGCTTTTCCACATCAAAATCGTAATAAAACCCCTGTTCGATGGAGGGGCCAATGGCAAGTTTCGCGTCCGGGTGCAGGCGGAGCACCGCCTGCGCCAAAATATGAGATGCGCTGTGCCGCAATGTGGACAGAGGAAATTCCGCCATAGCTGTCCCATCCCCCTTTCTAACGTGGGTTGCACCTGCAACCCACAACCCAAATTCTTGTTTTTTGTTGCCGCTTCGCGGCAACAAGGCACTCAAGATCGGCGCCGGTCCGCTCGCGCCGCGCCTCTGTTTGTATTATGGCACAGACTGCGGATAAAATCAATCGGGCGGCGAGGGCGCCGTTACATCGCCTGCCGGCCGTTGGCGCTCAGTTCCTCGAGGCGCTTCAATTCGGCCTCAATCAGCCCCTGCCCCGCCTCGGTGATGAGATAGATCTTCCGCCGGTCCGACTCGGCGATCAATTCAATCAGGTCGTCGGCCTGGAGCTTACTCAGGCTGTTGTACACCGTACCGGCTCCCAAACGGATACGCCCGTTTGTGATGCGCTCTACATGCCGCATGATTCCATAGCCGTGCTGCGGTTCGATCAGAGACAGCAAGATGTAGTACATCGTCTCCGTCATCGGCATATATATCTTCTTCGCTCTTTCCACCGTCATGGTCTTTCTTCCTCCAAATTCTATGTATGATTCAAGTGTCAGAAGCGCGTCTGCTGACACCTGAATCATGTATAATCGTGCTCTCGCGGCCTCTGCTTGCGGCGCGGGTCAGGGTTTGCGGACAGTCAGGCAGTGCCAGTCGCGCAGTGCGTGCGCCTCCTCCGAGACAAAGCCGGCGTTTTGGATCGCCGCGCGCACCTCCGCCAGCCGCGCTCCGACGACCCCCGAAACCACAAACAGGCCGCCGACGCGGAGCCACGCGGACGCAAGGGGGCACAGCGCTTTCACCACATCCGCCACGATGTTGGCCGTCACCAAGTCATAGGGCGGCGCGAGCGGCGCCGTCCCCGCCAGCGGGTCGCCGGTCGCGGCCCGAAACCGGGGCTCCGCTAAGCCGTTGCGCGCGGCGTTTTCGCGCGCTGTCTGCACCGCGTGGGGGTCGATGTCAATCGCGTCGGCCTGCGCGGCCCCCAGCAGAAGCGCGCAAATGGCCAAAATGCCGCTGCCGCAGCCGAGATCCAACAGACGCTCGCCGCCCCGCACCCGCCGCTCCAACGCCTCCAGACACAAAAACGTGGTCTCGTGTTCGCCCGTGCCGAAGCTCATGCCGGGGTTATTGAGGAACACCGCTCGGCCCTCCGGGCGGCTGACGGGCTCCCACGCCGGCTGGATCAGCAGGCGGCGGCCGACGGGCACGGGTTTATAAAATTGTTTCCAGCTCTCGGCCCAGTCGTCGTCGCACACGGTTTCCACCCGTACCGCCAAGGTGCCCAAGACCGCCCCGGGCGCGTCCGCCCGCAGCGCCTCCAGACCCGCGCGCACGCGCGCCAGCGCACGTCGCCCCGCCCCGTCCGCCGGCAGGTAGAATTCGATGCGGCAGACGCCCGCCAGGCGGCGGCACAGTGCGTCATCCACCAGTTCCCACGATCGGCGGTCCGACTCCAAAAAAGCGCGAAATTCAGCTTCGTCCTGAATCGCGAGGGTCTCGACCCCCAGCACGGACAGCCTGGCGCACACTGTGTCCACACCCTCGTGCGCCGTATCGACTTCCACCGACAGCCACTCCACAGGATCCCTCTTCCTCACAAAAAACCACGGCGGAACCCGTCGTGGTTTTTTGTCTCTTTCTTCTTTCTTCCATACACAAAACGAGATGCCGCAAAAGCATGTAATCGATCATAAGACGCGGGGCCAGGGCGCGCAAACCTCACGGCGCGGGGGTCTCGGACTGTCTCCGCTTTTTCTCTCCCCGGTAATAGAGGAGCCCCAACACCAGCAGGAACACGCCGACAAAGAACAGATCGGTGAGGTCAAAGCCTCCCGTGTAGGGCACATCCGGCTTGGCCGGCGGCCCCAACGGCGGCGACGTATCGGGGACGTCCTCGCCGGATCCGCCGTCGGGCACGCTCGGCGGTTCCAGCGGCGGCACATCGTCGGGCACGTCGTCACCCGGCTGCTCCGGCACCACGCGGTAGACCAGCGTAATGATGTTGGCGCCGCCACTTTGCAGCCGGATGCGCGGCGGGTATGGCCTGTATTCGATGAAAGCATACCCGTCGACGGCGTCGACAGCCGCATCGAAGGCATATTCAAACCAAGCGCCCACACTACGGGCTGCCAGCGTTCTGTCCGGCCTGATGGTACGACCCGATTCGTCCTGATAGCGGATGACGGGCGCGACGGTCGTAACGGTCGACGGCGCCCTTGTCGGCGTTGTCGACGACGAGGAGTCATCAACCAGCCGATAGACCAATATCAAGACATTGTCTGCCTCATTGGCGACCAGCGTACGGGTGGGCGTGTCCGTGAGCGGTGTAGAAGATGACTCCTCTTTTTTGTACCCCACATACTCGTAGCGATCTGAATCTTTCGTGATGTCCGCTATGGGGGTCTGCACCGTCCAGGTGTCTCCCACTTTCAGTGTCGAGGCCGCCGTCAGCACGATATCGTCCTCTTTCAGCTGCTCGCCATTCTCCGTCTGATACTTCAGCGTGTACCCCACCGGGGACGGCGGAGGCGGCGGAACCGTCTGCCTCGTTGCGTAGAGCCGCCACTCAAGCCGGCACGTGAGCCCCATGTAGTGGTTGTCGTGCGTGCAGTCCTGAAAGTCGCAGTTGTTTGGATGCCGGCCGGTGATCGGATTGATGTTGACGTTTTGAATCGGATCGCCGCCCGGCTGGGCGGGCGCGATCGCGTTGAGGGAACCGTCCCAGTAGAACCAATAGTGGACGTAGAGCACGTCCCCCGGCTGCACCGTGTTCAGCGACACGGTGCGGTCCCGCGACAGACTGCTCACCCAATCGAGCTCCGTCTGCCGCCGCTGGATCGGCGGCACGCCGGCCGGCAGCGCGGTCTCAAGCTCCCGCACCCTTTTGGCGGCGCCCTCACTTGTCCGGAAGTAATCGGCCTCCGCGTTCCCCGGCGTATCTAGGTAGGCCTTGTCAAACAGCTGGGTATAGACCCGGAAGGTGAACTTGTCCACCCCGCGGCGGTCTCCCTCGTCTGGGGACGAGGCGGAGAGGTACGGCGTCAGGATCACCGGCTGGCCCGCCACCTGCGCCGTGTTTTCGTAACGGAATGTGACCACAAAAGATTCACCCGGCTGGATGTCGTCCAGCCGCAGAGTATTTTTGCTGGCGTCGATCGCCTGGAAGACCATGATGTCCCCCAGGGTGGCGTCGGTATACTCCTCCGCCCTCATGTCGATGAGCGGCGCCTGGCTGCCCATCTGGTTCAGATCTGTAGGTGCGTACTGTTCTCTCGGTTCGGGGAGATCATATGCGCCCGCACCCACAGGAAGGCACAGGGCCAATGCCATGAGCACGCAGAGCGCCCATGCGATCCTTCTCGCATTCATTTTTCTCGTCCTTCCCACCCAGGAGGATATCTCTGCCAAACGATATCTCCCAAACAATTCCGGCGGTCGCCCGGCCCCGTCTGACGGGGCGCCTCTTACGCCACCAATCCTTAGTGTAATATTACCACAAGTCATCCCCTTTGTCCAGTGTTGGATCGATTAAATGCCAAAAAAATATATCATATCTAAATACGAATGGTATTTTTAGGTCAAAATGCTGTAAAGGGCCTCTCCCTTTGTCATTTTTACCGCCAGGTCTCGCTCATTTCGACTCGACCGAGCAAACCTTGACGGCTGCGCACAGGCATTGTTATAATGGAAAGCGTCCTATGAACCGTTCTTTGCACCGTTTTGAAGGAGATGCTGCCCCATGGACTCACAACCCCGGACGAGCCGACGCGCTCTGGCCGTCTTTTTCCTGATGCGCGCGATAAATGTTAAATATTGGATCTCCAGACAGGCGCGGTTCTACGAGAAGACCGCGCGGCCGGCCGCCGCGGGGGCAAGCTCCGCAGGGGCAGGTTTGAGGCCCACCTCCACCAAGATGCACGGCCTGCGCGCCGTGCGTCTGGACGTGAACGGTTTTCCACTCTACCGCCTGTCCGCCGGGACGGCGGGAGCGGACAAAGCCGTCTTTTTCATCCACGGCGGCGGGTTCATCATGCCCCCGCTCCTGCTGCACTGGCGCGCCGCCAGAACCGTGGCGCGGCGCACGGGCGCCGCCGTCTACTTCGTGCGCTACCCTTTGTTCCCCACGGCCGGCCTCGCGCAGATCTACGACCATGTGACGGCCGCTTTTGAGGCGGCGCGCCGGGATTTCGGCGGCCGGCTGTGGGCCGCTCTGGGCGACAGCGCCGGCGCGACCTTGGTCCTCGCCCTCGCCGCCCGCCTTGCGCCCGACGTCCAGCCGGCACATTTCATCGCCCTGTCGCCCTGCGCGGACCTCTCGTTTACAAACCCGGACGCCGAGGCGCGGCGCGACCTGGACCCTCTCCTGCCGTGGGATGAGATGAAGGCCACGGCGCAGCGGATGCTGCTTCCGGTGAAGCTCGACGACGTCAGCCCCCTGCTTTTCTCCTACGAAAATCTCCGGCGCTCCGGCGCGCGTCTCACGATCTTCATCGGCGGACGGGACATCCTCTACCCCGACACAGAGCGGCTGCACCGCCGCCTCCTGGCGGAGGGTCTCGCGCACGACTACCGATACCATGAAGATATGATCCATGTGTGGCCCTATGTGTCGCCGATCCCGGAGAGCCAGGCGGACATGCGGCGCATCCTCCGGCTGCTCCGCGGCGACGGCGCGGAGCAGCCCGGGGGCGGCAGACCGCACGCAGACGGGGGAGGCGCTTGAAAAACGCGATCCCGCTCTGCGGCGCGACACAGCCCGCATCGGGATCTTTTCACACCGCTTTTACACCGCGAGGGAGGCAGAGCACTGCTGGAACCGCCCGAGGAGCGCCTCCAGCGTGAGGCGGTCCATCACACGGTCGACGGCGTCGCGGATGTCCTCAACGACCCCGACGAGCACGCAGCTCTCCAGATGACCGCAGTGGGCGTCCGCCCGGCCGCAGGCCGCCGTCGGGAACACCTTCTCCGTCAGCCGCAGCACGTCACCCACCGTGATGCCGCCGGGGTGCCGGGCCAGACGGTACCCGCCCCGCACGCCCCGCAGGCTGTCCACCAATCCAGCCTTGATGAAACAGGAGACGATCTGTTCCAGATATTTTTCCGGCAGAGACTCCCGCTCCGCCACTTCCCGCAGGGAGATAACACCCTGTTCGTACTCCGCGGCCAGCACCAACATGAAGCGCAAGCCGTAGCGTCCCCGTGTGGAAATACGCATAACCCTTCCTCCTGACAACGATTTTTTGTATCTTCTTCTTTATACTCTCTTCCGCGCCCTCGGTGCGCCCCAATGCCTTCGGGGCGCGGACGGCCGCTCTGACGGCCCTCTCCGGCCGTACCCGCGGCCAGATACTATACCCTTATATGAAAACCGACCGTTTGTCAAGGCTTCTCCAAAAAATTCCGAGTTTATTTTGTGAAAAATTCTCCCGCTCCCAAAACGAGCTTTCACACAGAGGCAGGGGCTCTTGACAAAGAAACAGCCCCGTATTATACTATAGCGTGGGTTGCACCTGCAACCCACAACCCAAATTCTTCTTTTTTGTTGCCGCTTCGCGGCAACAAGGTACTAAGGCGTATCCGCAAGTGATTGTTTGACAGTTCTTTACGGTGGCGCCACGGGGGTTCGACCGCCCGCCCTTAACGAGACCGTTGAGGGCGGGCGCTTTTGCTGCCCGCCGGTGCGGGCGCGCATATGGCCGCGATGGGAGAGGAACCGATGGAAAGACGACTGCTGATGGGCAATGAGGCGATTGCTCTGGGGGCCGTGCGCGCGGGGGTCGCCTGTGTGACGGGTTATCCGGGCACGCCCTCCACCGAGATTTTGGAGACTGTGGCGCGACAGAAGGACGAGCGGATTTATGTGGAGTGGTCTGTCAACGAGAAGTCCGCTTTGGAGGTGGCCGCGGGCGCCGCCTGCGCGGGCGCGCGGGCGATGGTCACGATGAAGCAGGTGGGCTTGAACGTCGCCGCCGATCCGCTCATGAGCCTGAACTACGTGGGGGTCCGGGGGGCTCTCGTCGTTGTCGTCGCGGACGACCCGGGGCCGATTTCGTCGCAGACGGAGCAGGACACCCGGCACTTCGGCCTCTTTGCCAAACTCGCGGTGTTTGACCCTTCCACACCGGAGGAAGCCTATCTGATGGCGGCGGACGCATTCGCCTGCTCCGAGGCCCAGGGCCGGCCGGTGCTGCTACGTCCGACCACGCGCGTCTGCCACAGCTACGCCTCCGTGACGCTGCTGGACGAATTGCCCCGCCGCGCGCCGGCGGGGTTTCATAAGGACGGCGGCCGGTGGGTGATCTTTCCTCGCCTCTCGTACCAGAACCATCTCAAAATCGAATCGGAGCTGCGCGCCCTGCGCGACACATTCTCCGCCTATCCGCACAACCTCCTCACGGGCCGCGGCCGTCTGGGCATCGCGGCGGGGGGCGTCAGCTATCTCTATGTCCGCGAGGCGCTGGCGGACATAGAGGCCGACTGCAAATTGCTGAAGGTCTCCACCGTCCCCTTCCCGGAGACACTGGGGCTGTCGTTTCTCAAGGGCCTCGACGAGGTGCTGGTGGCGGAGGAACTGGACCCCGTCATCGAAGACGCGCTTTTGCATCTCTGCGGACGGCACGGCCTGCGCGCGGCGATCCACGGCAAGGGCACCGGCGACATGCCAAACGCCGGAGAAAACACCGTCGCCGGTGTGCGTCTCGCCGTGCGGCGCTTTTTGAATCTCCCCGCCCCCGGGGACGACGGGACGGAGGAGGCGGACGGAGAGACGCCATCGCCGCCCGCCCGCCGGTGCTCTGCGCGGGCTGTCCGCACCGGGGCGCCTTCTTCGCGGTGAAGGAGGCGGTCGGGCGCCGGAAGGCCGTCTATTCCGGAGACATCGGCTGCTACACCCTCGGCAACGCCCCGCCGCTCGACATGGTGGACACCTGCCTGTGCATGGGGGCGGGGCTCACGATGGCCCAGGGCCTGGGCCGTGTGGAGCCGGACACCCTGCACTTTGCGTTCATCGGAGATTCCACATTTTTCCATACTGGCCTGCCGGGTCTCGTGAACGCCGTTTACAACGGGGCGGATGTGATCCTCTGTATCCTCGACAACGGCACGACCGCGATGACCGGCCACCAGCCCCATCCGGGCATTGGCCGGACGGCCTCGGGCGCGGCGGCGCCGAAGATCGACATCCACGCCCTGGTCTCCGCCCTCGGCGTCTCGGCGCTCACGCGCGTGGACGCCTTTGATCTGGCCGCCGCCAAGCGGGCGGTGACAGAGATGCTGGACACGCGGGGCGTGCGCGTTCTCCTCTTCGAGGGTCCGTGCATCGCCGTGGACCGGGGCGGTGCGCCCTGCGCGGTAGACGACGGCGCCTGCACAGGCTGCGGACGCTGCCTGCGGCAGCTCGGCTGCCCAGCACTGGCTTGGGCGCCGGAGGGGCGCCGGGCGCGGATCGATCCTGTCCTTTGCACCGGGTGCCGCCTCTGCGCGTCGCTCTGTCCGGCGTCCGCGATCGGAGGGGGTGACCGCCCGTGCTGAACCTCATCATCACAGGCGTGGGCGGCCAGGGGACCGTGTTGCTGTCCAGGCTGATCGGGCAGGCGGCCCTGGACAAGGGCTTCGACATCCGCGGCAGCGAGACCATCGGCATGGCGCAGCGCGGTGGCAGCGTGGTGAGTCATGTTCGCATCGGCACGGACATCCATGCGCCGCTGATCCCCCCGAAGGGCGCCGGACTCATCATCGCTTTCGAGCCGGGAGAGGCGATGCGCACGCTTCCGTTCCTGGCGGCGGACGGCGCGATGGTGGTCTTCGACCGGCCGGTGAACGCCGTGACCGCTGCGCTGGGCGGCGGCCTCTACGACACGGCGGCCATGCACACACACCTGCGCGCGCGGGTGAAGCGGCTGACGGTTGTGGACGGCGACCGTGCGCTGGCGGCGTGCGGCGGCGCGAAGGCAATCAATGTGGCGCTGCTCGGCGTGGCGGCGGCCGGCGGCCTGCTCCCATTTGACCTCGCAGACGCCGAGCAGGCGCTTCGGGCGCGGATTCCGGCGCGGCTGCTCGCGATGAATCTCCGCGCTCTGGACTTTGGCGCGGCGCTGGCGGCCGAGGCACAGCGAGGACACACAGGCGCAAACGCTCCATAAGGCGAGAGACCTATCACGAGAGATCCATACGATGAGAGAAAGACTGACAAGAGGGGGAAGTACCAATGGACATGACGCCGGAGATGCTGGCCAGGATCCGCGCCTCACTCGCGCACGCTCTGGAGGGGGACTTTTACCAGACCCGCTTCCGAGACATCGCCCCGGAGGACATCCGCACCCGGGCGGACTTTGAGAAGCTCCCGTTCACGGAGAAGGAGGATCTGCGGGCGGCCTATCCGCTTGGCCTGCTGGCGGTGCCGGAGGAGGAGATTGTCCGCATCCACTCCTCCTCCGGCACCACGGGCACGCCCGTCATCATCCCTTACACGCAAAAGGACGTGGACGACTGGGCCGTCATGTTCCGGCGCTGTTATGAGACCGCGGGCATCACAAACAGAGACCGCATCCACATCACCCCGGGGTACGGGCTGTGGACCGCTGGCATCGGCTTCCAGCTCGGCGCGGAACTGCTGGGCGCGATGACGATTCCGATGGGCCCCGGCAACACGGACAAGCAGATCCAGATGATGATGGATCTGAAATCCACCGTGCTTGGCGCGACATCCTCCTATGCGCTGCTGATCGCCGAAGAGATCGAGCGGCGCGGCGTGCGGGATCGGATCCATTTGAAAAAAGGCGTCATCGGATCGGAACGCTGGGGCGAAAAGATGCGCCGGCGCATCGCGAGCGAGCTGGGCGTCGAACTCTACGACATCTACGGCCTCACCGAAATCTATGGGCCCGGCATCGGGATGAGCTGCCGGCACGAATGCGGTATGCACATGTGGACCGACTTCTTGTACTACGAGATCATCGACCCGAAGACCGGTCTGACGGTGCCGGATGGTGAGATTGGGGAGATCGTGATCACGACGCTCCAAAAAGAGGGCGCGCCGCTGATCCGTTACCGCACCCACGACCTGACCCGGGATCTGCCCGGCCCGTGCGCCTGCGGTCTCGATTTTCCGCGGATCGACACGCTGATCGGGCGCTCGGACGACATGGTCAAAGTGAAGGGCGCGCTGATCTACCCCAGTACGGTGGACATGCTGCTGGCCCAGGTAGACGGCGTCAGCAGCGAGTACCAGATCATGATCGACCATTTGAACGGCAAGGACATCTTAACGCTGTTTTTCGAGACCCCGCTGGAAAACCGGGACGCCCGCAAGGCGCTGGAAAAGGCCGTGGAGACCGACTTTAAGAAGGTGATCGGCATCGTCCCCAAGGCCAAAGCCGTCGGCCTGGGCGAACTCCCCCGCAGCGAGAAGAAATCCACCCGTATCTTTGACAACCGCTATTGAGGGTTCTTTGTATCTGTCTTGCCAAGCCGCGGTAAGCGGATATAAAACCGATGCCGGAGGTCTGGCGGTTCAGATCTCCGGCATCGGTTTTATACGGTTATAATCACCTTTTGTGATCAAAAGGGTGCAGTTCATTGCTAATATCTTCATCAATTCTTTCGTATATTTGTCCCGCAAGAAAAGCTGTAATAATCATCTCCAGGCTTTGTCTGTCATGGGAACGATACACGAGATAATATAGTAGGCAGTTTGCAAAAGAATTCAACCCCTTATTTTCTCTCTCCAGTATGTGCGTCTTGCGGATTCGCACACTTAAATAGTCCAAAATATACTGCAATACAAAACGTTCATTTAGCGTCGTCAACTCTTTGCCTTGTTTCTCTTCGCCGCCGCAAATTTGGATTGGTTTGCGATGCAACAACCAATACGCTGTATAAGCAATAATCTTTTGACTATTCACCTTGTTAATCCGATGAAAATCTTTGAGACGCTTAATATCTTGAAAATAGTCTATTAGTGCATCCGACAACAAAAATTTATTGACTACAGCAACATCAAGCAATCCACTATCGGCAATAAATTTTGTCATTTCTTCATATAAAGTCTCGCCTCTTGTGATAATTTTATCTCTGCCGAACTCCTCAATCAAATCGCCGCATTTGACATAATCAAATGTAATATCTTTCAAATGTTTCACCTACTTTTTTTAAAGCAGCAACAATCGAGGGCGTCGAAAAATCTCTTGAAGTTTGTAATTGCCGTCTGTCATCAAATTCTTCACCGTGATTGCCCGTTTTCAAAGTCGAAAAATAGCCCAGATCAATCAAATCGACATAATCCTCTCCGCGAAAACAGTCTTTATGGCTACGAAAAGATAACAACTTGGTATCAATTTTCTTCTCAATTTCATGTGGCATATCAGAAGGAATCACTTTTCGGCCTTTGAGGCTGCCAAAATTTTTCTTTGAGTATACAGCAAAAACCACTACGGCGGCCAATGAGACTGCAATCAGCGCAACCAACAAGACTATTGAAAATTCATTCACAACGACTTCTCCGTTTCCTTATTAAGTTTCCTTATTAAGTTTCCTTATTAAAAATGCAAGAGTACCCATCACAACAGCAACACCTAATGCGCAACAATCGAACACAAGATTGTCCTGCGGACGGCTGAGTTCCGGATGTTCGATTGCAGGGATAGACAACGCACAATAAAGCAACGCTCCGATGACGGCAAGCACAATAAGAAAAGGCCCCAAAACTGTGGATGCATTATTCTTTTTCTCGGCAGAAAAAAGCTCAAAAGCCGCTGCTATAATGACCGTGACACAAACAACAATGATTTCAGTATCCCCCAAAAATTCTACTACAATGCCTTCAGATTGAATGCCAGAACGAATTTTCACAATAGGAACAACAATCAGCTGCGCAACCGACAAAATCAAAGCAAAATACCAAAGCATCAAGGGCGCCAGAATGCCGCCACGATTGCTGCGACCCATCGAGCCATCTGGTTGTGCGTCGTGTGGAGCAGACGTATCCTGGGCATATCGCGGCGAAACTAAAATCTCATTCGTATTTGACATAACCCCACCTATTTTTCGTCATCGTCATCAACAAATTTGATGGTTTGGTAATGTTCTTCATCTACCACATAAAGCAACTTCTTCAATGCCTTCATACTCTTTTTACCAAGTGCCTTCGAAAAAGTTATTTTGAATTTGCCACTGTCAACAACTCTTTTCCAGGGTTCTGCATCAATTTCAAAAAGAGGTCTTAGTTTAGCGGCATTTATATTCTTATGAGAATCAAAGTGTCGATAGTCTTCAACCAAGGGTTTCACGAATTTAACAATTTCTTCTACGGTTGAAAATGTTTTTTTAGACATATTTTTCTATTCTCCTAACCCGGCGTAGCCGGAACCAAAAAGATGTGATATACTGTCAGTAGCAAGGGAAAAGTGGATAAGTGAGGATGAGGGAACATGTTGAACTTGACCGAACGATACGCTTCAAAGATT